>JBOFFD010001284.1:0-5040 GCA_051648425.1 Planctomycetia bacterium | reverse complement strand
CGTCGGGAAAAATCCAGCGACCGTTTCACGACGGAGTTCGTCCGTGAACCGGGACGGATCAACCACGACGCCGAAAGGTCGACGATGAACGACGCCCCCGGACTGCGCATCTTCCTAATCATCGCGGCGATCGGCTTGGGGACCGTTGGTCTGGGCTACGGCGTCGCGCCGGCCGTGGTCATGCCCCGGCTGCTTTCGATCACCGTCGACGAACGCGACCTCATCCACGTCTTCCGCGCGGTGATGGGCCTGTACTTCGCCTTCGCGGGATTCTGGCTGTACGCCGCCGGTCTGCCGGCGTGGCGACGCCCCGCCGCCGCGTCGGTGGTGGTGCTGATGACCGGCCTGGCCGCCGGCCGAATCCTCAGCTTCGCCATCGACGGCCCGGCCAGCCCGCTGTTGGTCGCCTACCTCGTCATCGAACTAGTCGTGGCCGGCGCCGGGGCGGCGCTGTTGCGACGCTCGACACCTCTTCCGACGGACCCCCCGACCCACTGACGATCGCCCGACACCGTTCCCGCGCCGCCGTCGGCGTCAGGGTTCGGTCGAGTTCGCCGGGGTATTTGCGGAACCAGGCCGTGACCAAGAGCAGTACGTCGGGGTCTTCGACGAACTCGCCCGGGCGGGCTTCGTCGGGGAAGACGTCGTCGATCATCGCGGCCACCCGCGCCGCGCCGCCGGGGTCGGTCGGGGCCGGCAGGCCGGCGAACACCCGGCCGCCGCGCACGAAGTACCACGTTTCGCCGCCGGCGGCGTCGGCCGTCGGGTATAGGAAGGCGTATTCGTTGCGGGCGGCGTGCAGCCGACCCAGTTGCAGCAGCAGGCCGTTGAACAGCGCCAGCACGTCGCGGTGGACGGCCGCCAACTCGAAACGCAGCTCCCGCACCGCCTCCTTCATGGCCGCCGTCACCGACTCCAACGGCGCCAGCGACCGGCCGGCCAAAAACTCCTTCGCACCCTTCACCTGCCGCATGTACTCGGCCCGCGTCGGCGCCGCGATGCACGGCCCGGTACACGTGCCCAGTTCGTAGCGCAGGCAATGCGCCCCGTGGACGATCGGGAACAACCGCCCCTGGTCGGCGTAGGCCAGCGGCGTCTTCTGCGGACAGTCGCGCAGCCGGAAGAAGTCGTTCACCTTCCGCACCGCCTCGCGCGTCCGCTCGCCGGCGCGGATCGGTCCCAGCACCGCCAGCGCGCCGGCCGGCGCTTCGGGGGAAAGGAACAGATACGGGGCGGGCGTGCGGCCGAGGCACAGATACGCCCGGCGGGTCCGCCCCGGCAGCCCCTGTACGTTGAACGGCGGACGGATGCGGCGGATCAGTTCCAGTTCGCGCAACAGGGCGCCGAACTCGTCCGGGCACTGTTCCCAAACGACCGACGCCGTCCGCTTGACGATCCGCCGGGCTTTCGCGTCCTGTTTGGCCGTGTGGAAGTAACTCAGCAGGCGGTAGCGCAGCCGTTTGGCCTTGCCGACGTACAGCACCGCCCCCTTCGGGTCGAGCATGGCGTAGACGCCGGGGGTCTTGGGGCAGTCGGCCAGTACGCCGGCGCGCAACGCCTTGCGGTCGGCCGGCCTGCGGGCGTCGACCTGCCGCCACGGTTTCGGACCGACCGCCGGGTCGAGCCGGCTCGCCCCGAACCCGGTGAAGGACGACGGCAGCAGCGGCTCGGCGGCGTCGGTCTTTTTCGCGGAGGCGCTTCGTCGGGTGCGGACCATGGGTTCCATCCCAAGGGTTCGGCTGACATGTCTCGACACCGACGGTCGGTGTCATACCATTGGCAGCGGCCAGGTCGAACGGTACTCGCGGCCCAAGAGGGCGTTCGCGGCGGCGTCGGGCGAGCCGTCGTCGTTGAAGAACATTTCCTGGGCGCCGTCCCATTTCAGTCGACGACCGACGCGCTGCGCCACGTTGCCGAGGTGGCACAGCGTCGCGCCGGCGTGGCCGATGGCGACGTCGGCGCTGGGCACGCCGCCGCCCCGAATGCACGACAGCCAGTCGCCGACGTGCGCCGCGCCCGACACCGGGAACGACCCGACCGACGCCGGCGGTTTGGCCACCCCGGCCGTCTTCCACCCGTTGTTCGTCAGCATCGCCGACCCCTTCGACCCGTAAATCGCCACGCCGGACGGCGAGCCGTCCACCCCTTGCGGACTCCAGACGCGGTGTTCCCACGCCAGCGTCAAGTCGGGGTACTCGTACAGCACGGTTTGGGTGTCGGGCGTTTCTTGGTCGTCGTCGTAGATGAACTTGCCGCCGACGCTGACGACGTGGTGCGGGCCTTTCTCGTCGAGGTTCAAGGCCCACCGGGCGACGTCGAGGGCGTGGATGCCGTTGTTGCCCAGTTCGCCGGCGCCGTAGTCCCAAAACCAGTGCCAATTGTAGTGAAAACGGTTCGTATTGAACGGCCGCAGCGGGGCGGGGCCGAGCCATAGGTCGTAGTCGACCCCCGGCGGCGGTGCCGGTTCGTCCTTCGCCCGGCCGATGGTCGGTCGGGTCGACGTGATCCAGGCTCGGGCGAACGCAATCTTGCCCAGCGCCCCCGACTGCACGAACTCGACCATGTCCTTGATCGCCGGGTTGCTGCGCCGCTGCGTGCCGATCTGCACCACCCGGTTGTACTTGCGGGCTGCGTCCACCATCCGCCGACCTTCGACCACGTTGTGCGACGCCGGCTTCTCGCAGTAGATGTGCTTGCCGGCCATGCAGCCGTGGACCGTCGCCAGCGCGTGCCAGTGGTCGGGTGTGGCCACCACCAGCCCGTCGACCGCCGTATCCTCAAGGATTCGGCGGAAATCGGCGGCGACCTTGGGCTTTTCCTTCTGCTTCTCCGCGACCTTTTTCAGGCACGGCTCGATCGTCGACGGATCGACGTCGCAGATCCAGCCGATGCGCACGTTGGGGTTGTCCAAGATCAGCCGGCTTAGGCTATTGCCCCAGTTCCGGACCCCCATCAACCCGACGACGATCGTTTCGCCGCTGCTTTCGGCGGCCCGGACCTTCCCCAGCGTCGACGAAGCGGCCAGGGCGGCGGCGGTTCCCAGAAAGCGGCGTCGGGCGTTCGCGGCGGCGGGAAGCGTCGGCATGCGCGGCAGGATCCTGCTCTGGGGCCGTGACCGGGGGGATTCACAACGGCGGACGGTCATCATAGTAGCCCGCCCCAGGCCGGTTCCAGTCCTGGTCCGTTTTGGATTCAACGACCTTGACGACGACCGCCGCTTCGGCAAAAAATGGAATCATCAAGGATGGGACGGAAACAGGTTGGTCGACTTCGACTGGGACGATTCCAAAGCCGCCTCGAACCTGTAAAAGCATGGCGTTTCATTTACCAAGGCGACGACCGTTTTCGACGATCCGTTTTCGCTTCATGCTTTCGATCCCGATCATTCCCTCGACGAGGATCGATATCTGTTATTGGGATGGTCGACGAGAGACAGAGTGTTGGTCGTCGCCTTCACCGAACGAGGCGTGACGATACGTATCATCAGTTCTCGAAAGGCGACGCAGTCCGAACGAAGGAACCATGAAAATGGCGACCTCCCCTGATTCCGTCGGCCCGGACGACGATCTCCGTCCGGAATACGACTTCGGTTCTCTGCAAGGCTTGGGTAGGGGCAAGTACGCCGGCGCTGCCGGACGGCGCGTCGTTCGTTTGGACGACGACGTGGCGTCGGCCTTCAAGAACGAAGCGGCGGTCAACGCCGCCCTTCGCGAATACCTGCGAAATCGACCGGCCGGCCAAGAACCGGCCTGACGTCGCCCCCTCGACGTTCCTACAACACTGCCTTCATTACCACCCGTTCCGTCCGCGGCGGGTTCCAACTACTCGAAGGGAGACCCCGCCATGGCCGTCGGTCGATCCGGCTCTTCCAACCCGATCACGTCCGCCCCGACCACCCCCGTCGGCCGGCCCGGTTCCTCTAACCCGATCTCGTCGGCCCCCACCACGCGGGTGCCCATGACGCCGGGCCTGAAACGGGCGGAGCCGGTCGGCCGGCTCATTTCGCTCGACGCCTACCGCGGCTTCGTCATGCTGGCGATGGCCTCGGTCGGCTTCGGCTTCCCGGCCGCCTACGCCGCCCTCAACGAACCCGGCATGATGGGGCAGGACGTCCCCCAGGAAATCATCCATTACCTCGCCCACCAGTTCTCGCACGTCGACTGGCTCGACTGCACGTTCTGGGATCTCATTCAGCCGTCGTTCATGTTCATCGTCGGGGTGTCGCTGCCGTTTTCGGTCGTCCGCCGCCGGCAACTCGGGCAAACGGAGGGCGTGCTTTGGGGACACGTCGTCTGGCGGTCGCTGGTGCTGGTGGCGCTGGGCGTGTTTCTGGCGTCGAACGGTAAACCGCGGACCGAGTTCGTCTTCACCAACGTGCTGGCGCAGATCGGCTTGGCGTACCCCGTGTTGTTCCTGCTGGCCGGCCGGCCGTTGTGGATGCTGTGGGGTACGTTCCTCGCGATCGTGACGGGCTATTGGCTGTGGTTCGCGTGGCATCCGCTGCCGCCGGTCGACTTCGACTACACGACCGTCGGCATGAAGCCCGATTGGACGCCGCTGGCCGGTTTCGCCGCCCACTGGAACCCGTCGACCAACGCCGCCGCCGACTTCGACAAGTGGTTCCTGAACCTCTTCCCGCGCGAGCAGCCGTTCACCCACAACGCCGGCGGCTACCAGACGCTGAACTTCATCCCTTCGCTGGCGACCATGCTCATCGGCCTGGCCGCCGGCCGGCAACTGCTGACCCAGCGGTCGAAGACGAAGAACTTCTGGGTGCTGACGTTCGGCGGCCTTTTCTGCCTCGTCGCCGCCATGACCGTCGATCACACCATCTGGCCGGCCCTCGTGCAGCAGGGGGCGGAAGCGGCCGCCCGTCTGGCCGGCGTCGACCCGGCGACGACCCCGTTCCTGGAACCCGGCTTCACCCTTTGCCCGATCGTCAAACGGATTTGGACCCCCAGCTTCGCCGTCTTCAGCGCCGGCTGGACGCTGCTTCTGTTGGCGGCGTTCTACGGCCTCATCGAAATCGCCGGCCAAAAG
>JBOFFD010001283.1:0-1516 GCA_051648425.1 Planctomycetia bacterium | reverse complement strand
ATCGGCATCTCGAACGGGTTGAACTCGATCCCCATGTAGCCGCCGGCGCCGGCGCCGCGCTGTACGTCGGCCCCCAACTGCACGAAGGGGGGCATCTGCGTCTTGAAGCCCTTGGTCTTCGCGATGACGGAGCCGTAGCTGGGGTAGGTGATGGCGGGGTTGAAGCGACGGCCGGACAGCATTTCATGGTCGGCGATGCCGTGGCCGGCGTTGCGCGGGTTCCAGCCCCGAAGCAGCGAAAAGTTCTTGAAGTCGCGGGCCAAGCGGGGACAAACTTCGGAGAAGTAGACGCCGGAAACTGCGGTCGGAATGACGTTGAACGGGCCGCGGACGGCGGCCGGCGCTTCGGGTTTTGGGTCGAAGGTGTCGTGGTGACTGGTGCCGCCCTGCGTCCAAACAACGATGACGTTGACATCGTTGCCGCCGACCGTCGGGGTGTCGTAGGAGGGTGTCGCGGCGCGAAGTTCTCGGGCCGCCAGAAGTTGCGGCAGCGAAAGGGCCAGGCCGGCCAAGCCGCCCAAACGAAGGAAGTTGCGACGTGAAACACCGGAGCAGTCGCGGGTGGCGCCGATGGCGAGGTCTAGCATGGGTAGGTTCCTCGGGGGGGGTGGGATTGCGGGTCGCTGGCGGCGGGAGAAACGGACTAGGAATAATCGTACACGCTATTCTCCCAAAAAGCAAATTCGGCCGTCGCGTCTGGAACCTTGAACCCGGAAAGAGGTCGGCCGACTTCCGCTTGCGAAGAAAACGCGGTGGGCGTATCGTTTCGTGGTATGACGTGGAATCGAATCCCGATCCAAGGATGGATGGCGAGCATGAATGCGTGGACGGTGGTCGCGTATTGGCTGGCGGCGACGGCCGCCGCCGACGGTGGCGGAACGTGGCGGCTGCAACCGCGCTACCTGCCCGGCGAGGAACAGGTCTACCGCGGCACGCTGACCGAAATCAGCGTCAGCGAAGGCGTGCGGTTCGAGCAGCCGTTCGATCTGGAAATGATCGCGCTGACGCTCGACACCGACTCCAAGAAGACGTCGGTCGTCGGCTGTTTCACGGTGCGCAAGTTGCCGACCACGGCCGACGAGAAGGCCGCCAAGACGGAAAACATCGTCAGTTCGCACTTCGCCAAGGTGAAGGTGAACCCGCAGGGCGGGGCGGGCTGGGCCGACACCGGCGCCGCCTTCGATCTGGCGCCCGACGGCATACCCGCCTGGGAACTTGGTTCGTTCGTCGAGACGCCGGCTGAGGCGGTTTCCGTCGGCAAGCAATGGGTGCTGAACCCGGCGGGCCAGCCGCCGGTCGTCTGCAAGGTGGTTGAAGCCGAGTCCGTGCTTGGCTCGCCCTGCGTGAAGATCGCCTGCACCCAGGCTTCGCCGAACTGGTCGGCCGCCGACGTCGACCTCGCCGCCTGGAGCAACGAAACCACCGTCTGGATCGACCGCAAGACCGGCCTGCCGATGCGGCTGCACCGCAAGTTCGACGTCCGCAAGCCGGGCGACGCCGCCCCCAGCCGCACCGT
>JBOFFD010001282.1:0-1923 GCA_051648425.1 Planctomycetia bacterium | reverse complement strand
GCGGGGCGGCGGTCGGCGACGCTGTAGCCGCGGCCGGCGTCGTGGTCGCGCGCGGTGATGAGTTCGGCCAACAGGCCGATGGTCGAAAGCTGCGCGCCTAAGACGACGGCGGTGGCCGAGAAAATGAGCAGCGGCCGGTCGCCGATGGGGCCGAAGTCGGCGCCGAACTGATTGCGAATCCACAGTTGCGACAAATAGGCCATTCCCGTCATTCCGACCGCCACGCACAGCAGGCCGGCCGAACCTAAGAGATGCTGCGGTCGGTTGCGGTAGGCCGTCAGGAAATAGACCGTGGCCAGGTCGATGAACCCCTTGATGAACCGCTCCCAGCCATACTTAGAGACTCCGTGCCGCCGCGCGCGGTGGTTGACGACGATCTCGCCGACTTTGAAACCGCGCGAGTGGGCGAGGACGGGAATGAACCGGTGGAACTCGCCGTACAGTTGAATCTCGCCTAAGACTTCGCGGTTGTACCCTTTGAAGCCGCAGTTGTGGTCGTGCAGTTTGACGCCCGTCAACCAACCGACCATCCGATTGAAGACGGCGCTGGGCAGCGTCTTATGCCAGGGGTCGTGGCGAAGCTTCTTCCAGCCGCTGACGACATCGTAACCTTCGTCCATTTTGGCCAGGAAGCGAGGTATTTCGCGGGGGTCGTCCTGCAGGTCGGCGTCGAGCGTAAAGACACGCCGGCCTTGGGCTTGCGCGAAACCGGCGGCCAGCGCCGCCGCCTTGCCGAAGTTGCGACGGAACTTGACGCCCGTCACCCGCGGGTCTTCCAGGTTCAAGGTGCGGATCACTTCCCAACTGCCGTCGGTCGATCCGTCGTCGACGAACACCACTTCGACGGCGTCGTCCAGATCGGCCGCCACGGCGCTGATTTCTTCGAGCAGCGTCCGCAGGCTGTCGGCTTCGTTGTAGACCGGAACGACGAGACTAAGAAGCCGTTCCGTCGCGACGACCGGGGCGGCGAGGGTCGGTTCCATGGTTCAGCGACCCTTTCGGACCAAGAGCGACGCGGCCGCCAGTACGACTTCGACGGCGAGCGTCACCACGCGAAACAGGAGGGCGGCGGCGACGGCGGCGGGTCGGCCGACGATCGGCGCCAAGCCGTCGATCAGCACCCACTCGCGGACGCCCACCTGCCCCGGCAGCATCGAAAGGAAACCGGCGACGATCGACAAGGCGACGGCGGCGCCGGCCGCCAAAATCTCGGTCGCATTCAGTGGTTCGGTTCGCACCGACCGCACGACCGCCGCATACGACAATCCCACCGCCCCCCAACCGACGGCGTCGACCGCCAGCAAAACCAGCGGCGTCCGCCAGCGGAACGGTCGGGCGGCTTCGGCGGCCGCCGACGGGAACGGCAGGCTGACCATCCGAAACGCCCGCAGGAAGACCGGCGGCGCCAGCGCGACGCCGAACGCCGTCGCCAACAGCAAGGCGCCGCCGGCCGTCGGCGCGCCCAGCGACCAACTCGCCGACCCGTCCGGCGGCGCGGCCGTTCCGTGCAGTGCGAGCAGCAGTCCGCCCGCGACCAGCGCCCCGGCGCCCATCGTCGCCAGGGTTTCGTAAAGGCTGGCCGCAGTGGTTCGCGCGGCGCCGACGTCGAACAGGCGTCCCATCCACTCGACGCGCAACAGCACCACCATCGCCTTGCCGGGGACGTACTTGCCAAGGTGGCTGAACAAGTAGACGCCGACGGTCGCCGCGAACGGCGTGGACGATCCGCGGTCGCCGAGCGCCAGCCGCCAAGAGACGCCCCAGATGATTAGGCCGACGGCGTACAAGCCGCCGGCGACGGCGATCCAACCCGGCGCCACCGTGAACGGCGCGTCGCCCGCTTCGTTCCACGCCAGCCACGCCTGCCGAGTCACCGCCGCACACGTCCCGACCAAGAGAAGGAGCTGCACCCCTTGCTTGACG
>JBOFFD010001281.1:0-4337 GCA_051648425.1 Planctomycetia bacterium | reverse complement strand
GACGTTCGGATGGTTCGTGGTCATGACGACGATCTGACCGTCGCGGGCGGCGATGCCGTCCAGGGCGTTCAACACGCCGCTCAGCGTCAAGCCGCCGCCGACGACCGTCGGCGGCGCGCCGGCGGTCTGCCCGCCAGGCGTCGGCGGCGAATTTTCACCCGCCGGCGGCCCGCCGCGGTCGCTAAGGCCCAGGTTGCGCAACCGCATGGCGTCGACGTCTTCCAGTACAAGAATCGACCGCGGCGGCGCTTCGCCGAGTAAGATGGACAATCGTTCATCGTTCAGTTGCGGATTGCCCAGATTCAGCAGGCAGACCGGAGCCTGCAGTTCGGTGGCCGCCGCCAATATGAGCGACGACTTCCCATTGCCCGGCGGTCCATATTACGTCGGCATGGATGTAAGTAGTACCGCGACGGCTCGCACGCCGTGTCCGCTGGCACCTACAGCCTACTTACATCCATGCCGGCGTAATAGAAGAGATACCCGCGACGGTACGGCACGCCGGTCGATTCATACCACGAACGCTTCTTTAAGAACGATTTGAGATCGCCGAAGAAATCCTCCACCAGCCCGGCGGCGCATAAGACCGTATCGAGCGACCGGCGCGGCCGCCAGTCCATGGTCGACCACGACTGTCCGTCGGGGATCATCACCGTCACGCGGCGGTCGCCGGGCGGATGGTTGCGGTCGATCGCCTCGGCGAAGAGCGCGTCGATGCGGCGGCGGTTTCGCGTGAAAAACGTCAAGTAGAAGGTCTCGTGGTAGCCGCGCTGCCCGCTCTGTTGGTCGCGGGTTACACGTTCGCGGTAGATGAAAATTAAGAGCCTCTTCCACCAAAACCAGTGGAAGCCGGGTGCCGGCGAATACTTGACTTTCGGCCGGCCGCGGTCGACTTCGACATCCCAATCTTCGTCGTCGCCGTCAGGAAATTTCAAGGAAGCCACGACGTCCCGCGACCGCGAACAATAAGGATGCGCGCCGATCCAATCACGGAAATAGTTGAACATCCAGTCGTTGTCGTCGATGGTGACGCTCGTCACCATGCGCCGCTGAATCTGGTCCCACAGGCGGCTCGGCAGCGAGCGCAAGGTCGCCATCGCCGCCCCAAGGGCCATCAACGCGGCGCCGCCGGACAGGAACTGGTTGTCGGCCAACTGCTGCTGAACGAAATCCCAAATGGTGAAGGAATCCTTTCCCGGGGGTGGGTCGAACGTTAGGACGCTTTCAAAGAGACGCATCGCCCACCGGCGAGGTTCGGTCGCCCTGCCGCAGGCCTCTTGGAATTGGACGCGGGCGCGGCCTACAACGAACTCAAGTTCCGTTCACGAGCTCCCTTTCCGTTCCTTCACGAAGAGGAAAATCCGGATGCACTCCACGCGACGCGGTTTCCTTCAATCCACGGCGCTGGCCGGGACGGCCGCGACCGGCGGCCTTTGCTCGACGGCCGCCGCCGACCCCGCGAAAAAGCCCGACGCCCCGACCGCCGCGCGTGAATACGAACTGGGGCGGTGACCTACAACACGGCGGCCGATCTTGACCTGGAAGCCCTCGTCAAGCGGTGTGAGGAAGTCGGACTGCTGGCGGTCGAACTGCGTACGACCCACAAGCACGGCGTCGAACCGTCGCTTTCGGTCGAGGACCGGAAGAAAGTGCGGCGGCGGTTCGAGGCGTCGGGCGTCGAGTTGTTCGGTCTAGGCAGCATCTGCGAGTTCGATTCGCCCCAGGCCGAAGTCGTCGCCAAGAACGTGACGACGGCAGTCGATTTCGTACGTTTGGCTCACGACGTGGGGGCGACGGGGGTCAAAGTCAGACCGAACGGACTGCATGAGAAGGAAGGGGTCGCGGCGGCTGACACCGTGAAACAGATCGCGGCCGCGCTGGGCGAAGTGGGGCGCGAAGCAGAGGGACTGGGCGTCGAAGTGTGGGTGGAAGTTCACGGCCGCGGCACCGACGACCCGCGGCTGGTGCGGAGGATTCTCGACGCCTGCGGCTGCCCGGCCGTGGGAGCGACCTGGAACTCGAACCCGGCCGACGTCGCCGCCGACGGCACGATCGCCGTCGGCTACGCGGCCCTCGAACCGTTCGTGCGGTGCGTCCACATTCACGATCTTTTCGAGGACTACCCCTACCGAGAACTTTTTCGCCGCCTGCGGCAATCGTCGTACCAACGTTACACGATGATCGAGATGGCGGGGGGACCGGAAATCGAACGGCTGCTTCGCTATTATCGAAAGCTTTGGGTCGAGTGGAGCGCCTCCTGACCGCCGACCGTCCGACCGACGGCGCAGAGGAACTTGTGCGCCGAGATTGCTCCTTGTATTCGACGACCGTCCACCCTTCGCAGTTGGAGCCGCGGCGTGGGTCTTACGAACAATGGTTTGGTCGAATCGTCGCCGACGGCGAAGTTGGCGTTGCTGGAACAAGAGAACGCGGAACTGCGCCGTCGGCTCGCCGAACTTGAGTTCGCAGCGCCGACAGTCGACGGTCCGACGTTCGATCCGCGCGACGCCTTAAGTTGGGCCGCCGACAGCGTCGGAGCCGTCTTCTGGGAAATCGATTCCTCGACTTTCGAGTGTACGTACATCGGCGAACGGATTGAAACCGTTTGCGGCTATCCATCCGCCCGTTGGTATGAACCGGGGTTTTGGTACGACCACGTCCACCCCGAAGACCGCGAAGCGGCGGCGGCACTGTGCAAATCCGAAGCGGCGGCCGGCAGGCCCCACCGCGTTGAGTACCGCATGATCGCGGCCGACGGCCGAGTCGTCTGGATGCTCGAAATTGCGGAAGTTCCCGCCAATGGTCGGTTGCGCGGCCTGTTCATCGACGTGACCCACCAGAAACGATTGTCGCGGCGGTTGGCCCGCAGCGAGACTCGGCTGAGACAAGCCCTCGCCGCCGGCTTAATGGGGGCTTGGGATTGGAACCCCGCCACCAACGCGGTTTCACTGACCGACGGAGCCGAAGTCCTTCTCGGCTTCGACCGCTCGACCCGGTTCGCCACCTTCGACGCCTTCCTGGAACGTCTCGATTCCGCCGACCGCGTCGAAGCCGGTTCGACCATCCGCGCCGCTTTCGTCCATCAATCGAGCTGCGTCGTCGAATTCCGCGGACTGTTGGTTGGAGAGAATACCCGCTGGCTGGTGCTGCGCGCGGGATTCGTCGCCAACGGCGACCAACGGACCGGCCGGCTCATGGGCATCCTGCAGGACGTGACGGCCCGCAAACGGCAGGAGGCCGCCTTGCGGGAGACCGAAAGCCGTTATCGACTGCTCGCCGATTCCCTAGGTGACGCGGTGACCTTGCACACCACCGACACCGCTATTCGCTTCGCCACATCCTCCAGTATGGCGATCATCGGTTACACGCCCGAAGAATTGATCGGCGTCGTCGGGCTGGACTTCGCTCACCCGGACGATCGCCCGCGACTTGTCGCGATCATGGAGCAGACCTCGGGCGGCCGGCAGACCTGCATCGAATGGCGCTGTCGGCAGAAACACGGCGGCTGGCGGTGGGTGGAAACCACGGCCCGCCCGGTGTTTCAAAACGGCCGGGTCAAGTATATCGCCTGCTGCACCCGCGATTTGACGGAGCGGAAGCAAGCCGAGGACCAACGGAATCGACTGGAAGCGCAGATCCGTCAGGCGCAAAAAATGGAGGCGGTCGGACGACTGGCCGGGGCGGTCGCCCACGACTTCAACAACCTGCTGACGGTCATCCGCGGTTACAGCGACCTGCTGGCCGACCTGACGACCGAAGGCGACCCGGTCCACGATCTGGTGCTGGAGATCGGCCGCGCCGGCGAACGGGCCGAGGCCGTCACCCGGCAACTGTTGACCCTGAGCCGTCGTCAAACATCCGCGCCCGCCAGCCTTGATCTTGGAGAGTTGGTCGGCGGCATGCGTTCCATGCTGCGCAGCGTTCTGGGGGAAAAAATCGACCTCGTCGTCACGGCGCCGCGACGGCTGGGCACCGTCCGGTCCGACCGCGGGCAGCTTGAGCAGGCGCTGCTCAACCTCGTCGTCAACGCGCGCGACGCCATGCCGCGCGGCGGCCGGCTCGCCCTGTCGTTGGAGCGGCTGGAACTCGAAGCCGAAGGCCCGCCCGGCGACGCCGTCGCCGGACCGTACCTCGCCCTTTCCGTCGCCGACACCGGCGCCGGCCTTTCCGACAAGGCGATGGAACACCTTTTCGAGCCGTTCTTCACGACCAAAGCGGCCGGTAAGGGAACGGGCCTGGGTCTGGCCACCGTCTACAACATCGTCCGCCAATGGGGCGGTCGAATCCGCGCCGAAAACCGCCCCGGCGACGGCGTCACCTTCGTCGTCCTGCTGCCC
>JBOFFD010001280.1:0-8382 GCA_051648425.1 Planctomycetia bacterium | reverse complement strand
ACGGCGCGCTAGTGACCGCCGTCGTCGGCGCCGAGCCGCTGGGCGAACTCGTGCGCGGACCGTCGGCCTGGCTGCCCGACGACGACGCCCCCCTGGCACTGACGGCCGGGTGGCAGTCGAAGGACCGGCTCGACGTCGGCCCGCTGCCGCTCGAGCGGACGAGCCGTTGGACGTTCGCCGAGGTCGACGCCGCCGGCCGAGCCGTAGTGCGGGGCGAGCTGACGATGACGGGCGATTCGACCGCCGCCGACAAGAAGTCGCGGGTGCGAATCGTCACCGAAGGCCTCGCCGGCCGATCGACGATCGTCTTCGACCCGGCGTCGGGCCTCGTCGAGCGCCTGCGGTCGCACGCCAAGTTCGACGTCCGCCTCGACGCCCGCGGCTCAATCCTAGGCCTCGGCCGAACCACCCGCGAAATGACCGTCGAAACCCGCTACGAAGTCGACCGCCTCCAACCCGCCGCAGCGCCCTAAAACGCCGCTTCGTAAAATACCGAAGGAGGTGTCGTATGCCCGTGCACGACTGGACCCGCGGCGAACCCGGCGATTTCCATGATTTCCACCAACGATGGACGGTCGCGCTCGCCAACGCGCTCAACGAAGGACTTCTTCCCGCCGACAATTCCGCCATGATCGAGCAGGCGACGGGCGGACCGATTCCCGACGTCGTGACGTTGCACACGCGGCTGCCGGACGGGGAGGTGGCGAACGATGCCGCGGGCGTCGCGGTGGCGGAGAACCGCCCGGCGGCGCGGGTGGTGTCACGGGCGAACGAAGCCGATCGATACGCGCGGATCAAGAATCGCGTCGTCGTCCGACACGGGCGGGGGCGGGTGGTCGCGGTCGTGGAACTGGTCTCGCCGGGGAACAAGAACAGCAGCCACGCCGTGCGTTCGTTCGTCGAGAAAGCCGCCGACCTGCTGGACCAGGGCGTCCACCTGCTGATCGTCGACCTGTTTCCGCCGACGAAGCGCGATCCGCAGGGAATCCACCCGGAGGTCTGGAACGCCTTCAGCGACGATCCGTTCGATTTCCAGCCTGCTCGGCCGTTGACGGCGGCCGCCTACATAGGCGGCAACGCGCCGACGGCCAACGTCGAAACGTTCGCCGTCGGCGAGCCGCTGCCGACGATGCCGCTGTTCCTCTCGGAACACATCTACGTCCCGACGCCGTTGGAAGCGACCTACCAGGAATCGTGGACCAAACACCCCACCGCCGTCAAACGGATCATCGATCCCCCTCCTTCAGACACATGAACGATTATTCTGCAATCCGGCGGTTTAGACCGCTTCCGGCGAGGCCCGCGAACGGCTCGAAAAAAATAGCCCGTACGCTCTTGACGACCTCATATCGCCCGCGCACATTGAATCTTCGTCACATTCGGCCGCAGTCGAGCGGCAGGTTTCTCTAGTGCAGTTCGCAGTTTCCGGCGGATAGGTTTTCTTTCGTTCGTGAAAAATCGGTGATGCTTCCGCGTCGAAGATTCGTCGTTTGGTGGGGCGTGTTTCCACTTCCGACGGTCGCCACCGTTCAAAATCTCATTGGAAGGATGCGCCCATGCCTTCGTCGTCCCGTCGCGCCTTCGGCGTTTCGTTTCCGCCGCAAGGGTTGATCGGTCGGCTGCTGTTCGGCCGGCCGCGGGTCGCCGTCGACTTGGCGGCGCACCTTTCGGCCGAAGCGCCGACGCCCGCCGTCCGCCGCGCCGCCGGCGGCTTGTTCGCCAACGGTTGCAAGATCGACGCCCTCGAAGACCGCAACAGCCCGACCTCCGTCGGCGGCGACGAACCACCCCCGCCCGAGCCGGCCGCCAACGGCGCTCCGCCCGCCCCGGTCTACGTCGACCCCTACTATTCCAACGACTACAGCGACCCGTACTCCTCCGGCGGCTACGTCGGCAGCGACCCCTACGGCTCCGGCGACCCGGCCTACGGCGGAAGCTCGTCCTACGGTGGCAGCCAGTCCTACGGCGGTTCGTCGTCCTACGGCGGTTCGGCGACCGGCAGCGGTTTGTCGTCGTACGGCGGCTCCACGTCGTACGGCGGTTCAGCGACCGGCAGCGGTTCCGCATCGTACGGCGGTTCGGCGACCGGCAGCGGCTCCACGTCGTACGGCAGTTCGGCGACCGGCAGCGGCTCGGCATCGTACGGCGGTTCAGCGACCGGCAGCGGTTCGGCATCGTACGGCGGTTCAGCGACCGGCAGCAGTTCCGCATCGTACGGCGGCTCGGCATCAGGCGGCGGTTCCGCATCGTACGGCGGTTCGGCATCGTACGGCGGCTCTGCATCGTACGGCGGCTCGGCATCGTACGGCGGCTCGGCATCGTACGGCGGTTCGACGAATTCCAGCGGTTCATCCAGCTACGGCGGTTCGTCGAGCTATGGCGGCTCGACGGGTTCGAGCGGGTCATCGAGCTACGGCGGCTCGACGAACTCCAGCGGTTCGACGAACTCCAGCGGTTCGACGAACTCCAGCGGTTCGACGAACTCCAGCGGTTCGACGAACTCCAGCGGTTCGACGAACTCCAGCGGTTCGACGAGCTCCAGCGGTTCGACGAGCTCCAGCGATTCGACGAGCTCCAGTGGCAATGTTGTTTCCGTGGAAACCGCTCTCAATACCTACAACCAAGCCGTCGCGGCGGCGAAAGAGAAGCAGACGCAAGCCAAAGACGATGCGCTGAAGTCCTGGAAAGAGGGAGAGGCCGCCGCTTGGGGCGAAGACGGCAGCGTTACTTGGGTCGCCATCGGCGATGGGTCGCCGGAAGGCAAAGCGAGGAAAGAGGCACTGGAACGAATCGAAAAGGATCGACTGGACGCCCGAAGAACAGCGGACGACGAATTAAGGAACTCCGTCCAAGACGCGACTCGGGTCAAGGAAGCCTCGATCGCTTCTACGAAGACCGACTACGACACGCGCCGTGCCGAAATCGACGCCGACTTCCGCAGCGCGTCGGCGTCCGCCGCCGCCGATTACGATTCGGCGATGGAGGACGCGGACGACGCCTTCGACGCGGCGGTCGCCACCGCCGAATCGCGGTTCCGCGACATGCAAACCGCCGCCGAAGCGACCAAAGCGGGCCAATACCAAGTCGCCGCCAACCGGTATTTGAGCGAGTCGGCGCGCATCAACGTCTTGCACGCGCAGGCGACGGCCGGAGCCGCCCAAAACCGCGACGCGGTGCTGGCACACTACGCCGGGGTTTCCATCAGCGGCGTCGACGCTTCGATCGAATCGGTCACTGCGGCGGCAATGGCCGACGCCCGAGCAACGCTCGAACGGGCTTCGACGACCTTCCAGTCTGCGCTCGACGCCGCCGACGACGTTTACGATGAAATGATGGAATCGGCGCAACGGCTGCTGACCGATGCGGTCGACCGCGCGACGGAAACGTTCGCCACGGCGCAGGCCGGCGCCGCTGAAGACAGAGACGATGCGACCTCGCGTTCGGCCGAACGTCGCCAGGAAGCGGCCGACGCCGCCGCCGAAACCCGCCGCGATAGCGAACAGTCCGCCGACCAAGCCTACGACGCCGCTTTTCAGGCCGCATCGAATGGTCTGTCGCAGGCGGTCGCCAACGCCGAAGAGGCATACACGAAGGCGGAAGAGGCGCTGTCGAAGCGGGCGGATGCGGCCTTCCAGAAGGTAGCCGAAACGCTGAAGGATGCCGTCGCCAGCGCTGGCCGTGCCTTCGCCGACGCCACGAAGCAAGCTGCGGACACAAGGGATGATACCTACGCGAAGCTCTGGAAGGACGAGCTGGATGAGGTCAAGAAGGCCGCCAAAAAGTACAAGGAAGATGTCGAAGAAGTACAAGAGAACCTGGACAAGGCGATCAATGGCGAAAGCGCCAAGCGGCAGAAAGCGATCGATGAAGCCAGCGAAACTCTGGGAACGGCTGAACGGGTGTATCACCTTGCCGAGTACGCCTTGTCGATCCGCGTCCTGCTCGGCCTCGACACGTCCGGCAACGTCTCGGAGCTAGGGGCGCTCAAAAC
The DNA here is from genome assembly GCA_051648425.1 of Planctomycetia bacterium. GTDB lineage: Bacteria > Planctomycetota > Planctomycetia > Kolteriales > Kolteriaceae > JBOFFD01. Next base: position 4,391 of record JBOFFD010001280.1, on the reverse strand, counting down.
GAACTTGTGGAAGGCGAAACGAGTCTATGCCACCGCCGAAGCTCAAGCGCAGGCGGATTTTACGGCCACCGTCGTCGAACTTGAGAAAGGAGCCTTCGCGACTGCGGCGGTCCACGGATCGACGTTGACAGAACGGGTTGCCGGCGCCCAACAACGCACCGCCGAGGACCGGGCGGTCGCGGTGGCCGTTTATGAGAAAGCGGTAGCCCCGAGCCTAGCGGCTTTGGAAAGGGCGGTCGTCGCCGCGAATCTGGCCGCCGCTCTGGCCGGTTCCTCGGCGCAGGCCGACTACACCAAGAACGAATCGGCGGCGCGAAAGGACCGTGACGACGCAATCGCTCGGGCCGTCAAGGGCGCCGACGTCGCGGTGATCGGCGCCGGCAAGACCCGCGACGCCGCCTACGCCGACGCCTGGGAGATGGAACATAACGCGCTGGCGGCTGCGGACGCGGCAAAAGCGACGGACGACGCTCGCGCCGAGGAATCCTACCAGAACGCCGTGGCCGCCGCCGGACGCACTCGGATCGAAACCGTCGGTCAGGCGTCCGTGCAAGCGACCACCATGGCGGTCGCAGCCGCCGGCACTTGGCTGGGGTCGGCTGCGACGGCGTCACTGGCCTACGTCCACGCCCAGGCCGGCGTCCTGCGTTCCTATGTCGGCACTGTCGAAACCGCCCGCTACGCCGCCGCGCTGGCTGGCGCCGATCCGGAAACGTCCGCCGCGACGGCCGCCGTCGCCGGCGCCTGGCGCGACTACCACATCGCGCTCGCCGAAGCCGACGCCTCTCGGATGGAATCTGGACAAGCGGCATGGGTCACCCGGCTTTCCGCCGAACACTCGGCCGACGCTGGCGCGACCCTCTCCATCGCTTCCGCCGAAGCGACGCGCGACGGCGCGATCGCCGACGCGGCCGTCGCTTGGATCGCTGCGCAAGGCTCGGCCGCCGTCGCCTACACGGGGTCCGTCGCGGCCGCCGGCGTTCAGGCCGCCGCCGACTCCGCCGCCGCCGCCACGGGGTTCGCCGGCGCGGTGTCGAACGCCGCCGCGACGGCCGCCATCGCCTCCGCCACCGCCGCCGAAACCCACGCCTTGGCGACCGCCGCCGCCGACGCCGCCGCCCGGTCGGCGGTCGCTGACGTGGAGAAGACGCACAGCGACGCCGTCGCCGCCCGCGACGCGGCGGTGGCGCGCGACAGAATCGACGCCGGCCTGAAGTACGCCGAACCGATTGCCGACCTCAACGCCGCTTACGCCAAGAAGCTGGCCGAGATCGAGGCGCAGTATGTCGTCGCCGTCAACGACGCCGCCAAGGGCCTGCTCGCCGCCGGCGCCGCCGACGCCGGTGAAGTACGCAAGACGTCGGCGAACGACGCCGTCACATACCAAAGCAACCGTGATCCCGACGCCAAAAACTTCGAAGAATACAACCCGCGCGGCACCACCAATTTCTCAGGGCTGACGGGGGCGCTGATCTGGGGGTACGAGGGCGACGACGTCGACTCGATTGACACGGTGCTGCGGATGGGCCGTTGGGTCGCCTGGGGGACGGCGGCCGGCTGCGCCGCCGCGGCGGCAGTGCTGGCCGGTCCGTGCGGGGCCCTCGCCGGTGGGCTGCGGGCGGTGGCGTTCATGGGCGACGCGCAGTTGGCCTTCGGAGCCACGCAGCTCGCGCTCGACGACGGCCGGATGACGCAGGAGCAGAAAAACGCGATCTACTACGAAGTGGCCGAAGCGGCGCTGTTGAGCGGCCTGTCGCGGTTGGCGCGGTGGAACAGCCCGTTCTGCTTCCCGGCCGATACGCCGGTCCACACCGAGCGGGGCCTGGTGCCGATCGGCGAGGTCGTGGCGGGCGACAAGGTGTGGGGCTACGACTTCGCGGCCGGCCGCTGGACGCTGGCGGAGGTCTCCGCCCGGCACGACCGCGACTACCGCGGCGAGCTGTACGCCCTGACGGCCGAGACCGGCGACACGGTGCGCACGACCACCGGCCACCCGTTCTGGGTGACGGCCGGCGACGACCTGCCCGCCCGCCCCGCCTGCGAACAACTCGAACCCCGCGAAGACGAAGGTAAAAACCTGTCCGGCCGCTGGGTGAACTCCCACAACCTAAAACCCGGCGACCACGTCGTCCTCCGCACCGCCGCCGAACCCGTACGCCTGGCCGACGTCACCCACGAACACGCCAAACTGCCGGTCTGCAACCTGACCGTCCCCACCCGCCCCAACTACGCCGTGGCCGAGGGTGGGTTCCTCGTGCATAATGCTGGCAGCGGGTATGATTCCCCCTCATACTCTGCGAAGAGCACGTTTGAACTTCCTAAGACTTGGAGTTCCGCAAAGGGCGTTTCTGGAACATTCTCCGACGGGAGGAATACGTTTCGCATCGATACGCACAACCTTTCTCCAGGCGAACGGTTTCATGTTCACATCTACAATTCTAAAGGTGGAGAAATCGCTGTGATTCAAGGTGCTGGCACAAACGGTATTTGGCGGGAGTCACATCGAGGAAAGTTTCTGTTGAAGCCAAGCGAAGTCTCCAGCGGACTCAGGACCGACATTCGGCGACTGCTTCGCCATGCCTTGAACAATATTGAGTAGGCACGATGAAATTTGAGACGATAGAGATTTACATTGGACGGTGGAACGATCGAGACTATGTTTTTTCCTTGCAGAAGGAAAAGACCTTCTCGCTCGTCAAGGAGCACTTTGCCTTTGGCGATCCTATGAAGGAAGAGTATGCCGTTGGCAATATCTGGGCTGCGGGAGAGGGCGATACCGGATGGCGAATCGTTGATCTTAAGATTAGGGTTCCGGTGGTCGAAATTGATTTCGCAACTCTCTCGATGGAAAGCGCATTGCATTTCAATTGGCAATGCCCATACTGTCAAAAGAATTATAGCGATGAATGGATGGCCGGCGACAAACTGCCGGTTTTGTTAAGTTGCAATTGCGAAGACGCTTCAAGATACATTTTAGGTGTGTCGGCGTCGACCAATGCTTGCGCATGAAGTGGATCCGAGTTTTCGGGCCAGGGGATAGATAGACCAGGGCCTGGCTCGGCGGAACAGCCCCTTTTGCTTCCCGGCCGACACGCCGGTGCATACCGAACGCGGCCTCGTGCCGATCGGCGAAGTCGTCGCCGGCGACAAGGTCTGGGGCTACGACTTCGCGGCCGGCCGCTGGACGCTGGCGGAGGTCTCGGCCCGCCACGACCGCGACTACCGCGGCGATCTGTACACGCTTGTGGCCGAGACCGGCGAAACCGTGCGAACGACGACCGGCCACCCGTTCTGGGTGACCGCCGGCGACGACCTCTTCGCCCGCCCCGCCTGCGAGCAGCTTGAACCCCGCGAAGACGAAGGCCGCGCCCTCCCCGGCCGCTGGGTCAACTCCCACGACCTAAAACCCGGCGACCACGTCGTCCTCCGCGCCGCCGCCGAGCCGGTACGCCTTGCCGACGTCACCCACGAACCCGCCAAACTCCCGGTCTGCAACCTGACCGTCCCCACCCGCCCCAACTACGCCGTGGCCGCGGGTGGCTTCCTGGTGCATAATGCGGGCAGCGGGTATAACAAAACTCCAAACAACGTACCCATTCCATCCAGCACACCCAAGCTGTCGTCGAACGCGAAAGACCTGCTAAACGGACAAGATGTCCGGGTTAAAACAATCAGGGAAGCTGATGCTTTGCTTAGAGAAGCTCTTCCCAATGCCCGAAAGGTGACCGGAACCGGACCCGGCCAATCGAGCGCTCCTGATTGGAAGAAGTTCAAAGGGACAGATCCGAACGGAAAGTATCACAAAGACTATCATTTCAATCCGGACACGGGACGCATTTTTGGTCACGGACCCGAAAACCGGCATGCCCTCTTCAAGCACATTAACATCAAGCTTCCTGATGGCGACAAGGTGACGATCATCATCGAACCGAATTGAGGATTAGGTATGAACACCCGAACATTCACAAGGCGAATCGAAGAAGGGAAGACTAATAGTCTCATTTATTCTAAGGATGGAAACGAAGGGCTGGTCTCAGTTTGGAAGCATGAGTCATCACTAATTCTGACTTGGGAGGAATGCCCAAAGGGAGGTCAATATGATGAAGCCAATTACACGCGTGACGAACGTCATGTGTTTGATGATTTCGACAAATTGATGGCGTTCCTCTCGGAGAACGCCCTTTCACCGGATTCCTTTACGCCGTAGAAGATGCGCGACTTTGCGCCAGGCTGGACGGTGGCCGCGGACGCCGGCGACAAGGTGTGGGGCTACGACTTCGCGGCCGGCCGCTGGACGCTGGCGGAGGTCGCCGCCCGGCACGACCGCGACTACCGCGGCGATCTGTACACGCTTGTGGCCGAGACCGGCGAAACCGTGCGAACGACGACCG
>JBOFFD010001279.1:0-1569 GCA_051648425.1 Planctomycetia bacterium | reverse complement strand
CGGGGTAGGGGTAGTCGGTCGACTGCGTCGCCCAAAGTCGGCCGGCGGCGTCGAAGTTGAGGTTCATCGGCTTGCGGACGTCCGGCTCGGCCGCCACCAGCTCGATGCGGAAGCCGGGCGGCAGGTGGAATTTCTTCTGCTGCTCCGCCGGCGACAGCGCCTCCGTCGCGGCGACCTTGTCGGCGAACCGCGCCCATTTGTCGTCGTCGGCCCGCGAGGAGCCGCCTGCCGCGAGGGCCGCCGTCCCCAGCGCGAACGCCCATCCCATCGCCCAATGACGGCGTTGCCGGGTACGCTCCATGCGTCGAACCTCGCTGTTGATCGAATTGTTGCCGGACCGGCCGCGCGCGTCCAAGGCGCTTATGATTAGCGTGGATTGGAAAAAGGTGTAGCCGGTTGAGACAGTGGCGCCGCCGGCCTGCCGTGGACCAGCAAAGGAAGCATCACGATGGAAGACGCCGCGAACCGGCCGTCCGGAACGACGCCGCGACTGGCCGCCGCTGCTGTCATCGCCTTGGCACTGGGGCTGGCGGCGTGGTGGGCGCTTCCCTCGAGTTCGATCGAAACGCAGCTTGACGCCGATCGGCCCGACGCCCCCCGCACTCCCGCGAAACCGACGGCGAACATACCGATGCACTAAGCTGGTCGACGGAGGCACGGATTGTCGTTGCGCCCAAACCGCTTCATCGCGCTTCATCGCGCTTCATCGCGCTTCATCGCGCTTCATCGCGCTTCATCGCGCTTCATCGCGCTTCATCGCGCTTCATCGCGTTGGGACGCGCTAGGCTCACCGTAGGGCGCGGCCGCTGGCCCGCCGCTGAGGTGCGTTGGGACGATCCGCAACGATCGAAGCAAGGATGCGCCCCGACCGCAACTCCTGGGCGGGCCGGCGGCCGCGCCCTACGTCCGCCCCATGGTTCCCAACGATCCTCAGATTCAGTCGGCGCGAAAACTTAGCCGTTCCTCCGTAGATATTCGTCACCCTGAAACTCTTACTTCCGCAATGCGACTAAGACGGCTTCGACCAGATCGGGAATCGGTTGGTTGGTGTGCAACGACAGCACCCATTCGGTCGGCAGTTCGACCGGCCGTTCGTACGCTTCGCGCTGGTCGTCGTACAGTTCCGGCCGGCATTCCTGGTTCGTGCGGTCTCTGCGGTACCGCTGGTCGAGCCGGGAAATGGCGTCGGCGTCGGCCACGACGCACACCAGGAACAACGGCTTCGCCCCGGTGCGTTCGGCCAGTTCGACGGCCAAGCCGCGGTCTTCGGCCCGGAGGAAGGTGGCGTCGAGAATGATCGAGGCGCCGCGCGCCAGAACGGCTTCCGCCCGCGCGATCATTTCGAGGTAGACGGTTTGAAAGAGGTCGGAGCCGGGGGCGGGCCGAGGGGCCGACTGCGCCGTTTCGCGGCGAACGTCTTCGGCGGCGATCCGACGGATGCCGAGTTCCTTCGCCAGCGCGGTCGCCAGAGTCGATTTGCCGGTCCCCATGAGGCCGACCATCACCAACAGCCGCGGCTTGTAGAAGCGGGCGGCGGTCTCGGCGGCGTACTCGAGGTAACGACGGCAC
>JBOFFD010001278.1:0-2655 GCA_051648425.1 Planctomycetia bacterium | reverse complement strand
CGACGATCGGCCGATTGGCGTCCTTCAAGTGGACGCTGCGGATGTCCGGACCCAGGATTTCCACCGCCCGGATCGGGTCGCCCATGTCGTAAAGCAGCATGTTCGCCGGGTCGAAATTCACCTTCACGTTCGGCATCTTTAGTTCGTCGAGCGTCAGCCGCAGCAGGTCGGCGGTCTCTTGCCCGGTTTCCAACGACAGCGTCACGCCCTTAGACCCCGCGATATCGGCGACGGCGGCCAGCGTTTCCAAATACGCCGACCGACCGGCGTCGCCCGGATGCGGAATGAACCCGCCGTGGCACATGACGTCGGCCAGGCCCAGTTCGACCGTTCGTTGCACCGCCCATTTGAACCGTTCGATCCGTTCGGGGCGAAGCGCGGGGTCGCCGAAGCCGCCCGTCTTCTCGATGGTCTTCGGGGTGGTGTAGTCCTCCCCCGGGAAGCCGATCATCGCGCCCGACATGCGGAAGCCGGCCGCCTTGGCGACCGCCGGCATATCCTCACCTTCAGCCCAGGAAGCGTGGTGGGGGTCGCCGCAGGCGATTTGCACCACGTCGACGCCGAGTTGTTTGAGAAGAACTTGAAGCTCCGGCACGCTGCCGACCTGCAACGACCAACTGCAAACGCCGATCTCGAATGGTGCGATCGCCATGACCCCTCCTCCAATAGCGCCGGTGATCGGCGCGGTAGAACGTTTTGTAGGGTCTTGGGCGCGTAGGTACACCCTCAACTTTCAACGGGGTCGTCGCGCGGCCGGCCGTCGGTCAATCGTCGCCAAGAGACTGCCGATATTTTTCTCGGACGTTCGCCGAGATCGAGCCGCGTTGCCGCGGTTTGGTCGTGAATGCATGGATGCGAGTCGTCCTTAACGCCGGCACCAACCGGCGAGCCAGGAGGAGTGCACAAAAGATGGGACTTCAATTGAGTTTGCTGGCTCTCGCCCTCACCGGCTTTCCGCTTTCCCGCGGCGGCGAAGCGCGATGGGCGACCTCGCTCTTCGCCGGCCACGACCACGATTTCGGCGTCGTCCAGCGCGGTTCGTTGCTCACGCACGACTTCGTCTTGACCAACAACGGCTCCAAAACTTTGGAGATCAAAGGCGCGACCGTTTCTTGCGGTTGCACCAAAGCGTCGGTTTCCGCCTACCGCGTTCCCGTCGGTGGAACGGCGGTCGTCTCGGCGGTGATGGACACCAGCGGCTTCCAAGGGCCGAAATCGGTGACGATCACCGTACAACTCGCCGAGCCGCGCCGCTCGACGGTGGCCCTGCGCGTCAGTTGCGTCAGCAAAGGCGACGCCGCCGCCGACGGCCATGAAATCGATTTCGGCGTGGTGTCGGCCGGCACGAAGGCCGCGAAGGAAACCGTGCTGGAAACGGCCGGCCGACCAAGCTGGGCCGTCGTCGCCATGGACCACGGCGACAAACACCTCGACTGCGAAGTCGTGGAAACCTCGCGTGACGCCGAGCGCGTCCGCTACACCCTCCGCGTGACGCTGAAGGACGACGCCCCCGCCGGCGACTTCTCCGACAAGATCCGTCTGCGCACCAACGACCCGCAACGGCCGGAGTTCTTCGTCCAAGTCAAGGCGATGGTCGAAGCGTCGACCGTCGTCTCGCCGCCGACGCTTCGCCTGGCCGGCGCGGCGCCGGGCCAGCAGCTCACCCGCAACTTGGTCATCAAATCGGCGAAGCCGTTCAAGGTCGTCCGCGTCGACAACACCAAGGGCGCGTTCGAGGTGAAAAGCTCGCCGACCCCGAAGTCGACGCAGCTCGTCGTGGTGACGATCAAGGTTCCGGAAAAGCTGGAAGACCTCACCGACCTAGTGGAAATCGTCACCGACCTCGAGACCGACCAGGTCATCAGCGTCCCCGTCGAACGCTAATTTCCGCCCGCCGACCGGCCCCGCGCGGGCCGATCGTTCGTTGGTCCATCGGCCTATGTTCGATACAACACGCCCGGCGAGGAATCGTCCGGGCGTGTTTCTTTTTCCACGGCGCACCGCCGTCGACCGAACCGTCCGCGACCCCACTTCGTCTTTTGATTCGGTCGTCCCGCCGGCCCTACCGCGGGACGTTTTCTTACACGACGGCGCTCGGACGGTTGGCGGTACTGGCATGGCGGATTGGCGACGGTCGCACACGTGCGGCGAGCTTCGATTGGACCACGAGGGAACGACCGTCACGCTGTGCGGCTGGGTGGGCAATTGGCGCGACCATCGCGGCGTCGTCTTCATCGACCTGCGCGACCGCTACGGTTCCACCCAGGTCGTCTTTCACGCCTCGCGCTCAGCCGACGCCCATGAAACCGCCCGCGGTTTGCGCGGCGAATACGTCGTTTCCGTCACCGGAACCGTCGTCCGCCGCGGCGACGAAAACCGCAACCCAAAGTTGGCCACCGGCGAAATCGAGTTGGCCGCCGTCTCGGTCACGCTGCTCAACCGCAGCGATCCATCGCCGTTCGAGATCGGCGAGCACGGCGACGAGGCGACCGAGGAAACCCGCCTGCGCTTCCGCTATCTGGACCTGCGACGGCCGCGAATGCAAGAAATTTTCCTGCTGCGCCACCGGCTCAATCACACCATCCGCGAGTATTTCAACGCGCTGAACTTCGTCGAGATTGAAACGCCGATCCTCGGCCGCAGTACGCCCGAAGG
>JBOFFD010001277.1:0-1662 GCA_051648425.1 Planctomycetia bacterium | reverse complement strand
CGCTGCGCGGCGAAGCGGTGGAACGGACTCCGGTTTGGGCCATGCGGCAGGCGGGCCGGTGGGATCCCGAGTTCCAGAAGCTGCGCCACGGCAAGAGTTTTTACGAGTTCAGCGCGTCGGCCGAGCTGGCGGCGGCGGCGTCGCTTTGCCCGCGGCGGTTCGGCGTCGACGGCATCATCCTCTTCTACGACATCACCACCCTCGCCATTGCGATGGGGCAGGAGTTCGAGCTGCTGCCGGCCCGCGGCCCGGTGCCTCCCCAACCCATCCGCACGACGGCCGACGTCGACCGCCTGACCGATTCCCCCGACGACGCTTCGCTGCGGCACGTCGTCGAAACGCTGCGCATCGTCCGGCGAGAGGTGGACGGCACGCTGCCGGCGCTGGTGTTCGCCGGAGCGCCGTTTACGCTGGCGACCTACCAGATCGGCGCCGGCAAGGATTTGGCAGGCATTCGGCGGTTCATCGTCGAGCAACCCACCGCTTGGCGGCAGCTCTTGGAAAAGACCACGACGGCGACAATCTCCTTCCTGAAGCTGATGCTGGCCGAGGGCGGGGCGGCGTACCAACTCTTCGATTCCTGGGCCGGCGAACTCACCGACGCCGAGTATCTGGAACACGCCCAGCCGTTCCACCGCCGCATTTTCGAGGAAGTCGGCGGCACGTCGATCTTGTTCGTCAAAGACGCGCCGCACATTCCGCTGATGGCCGAGTCCGGGGCGCGCGTCCTCAGCCTGGGGACGGGCCACGACCTCGCCGCTTTGCAAGAGAGGTATCCGCACCTCGTCTTCCAGGGGAACGTCGACCATATGCTGCTCGTGCACGGATCGGCCGACGACGTCCGCCGGGCGACGCACGCCTGCCTTGACGCGGGCGGCGGCCGACGCCACGTCCTGAACCTCGACCACGGCATGGACCGCGAGGCGAAGGTGGAAAACTTCGAAGCCTTCATCGACGCCGCCCGCAACCCGAACCGCCGCTGACCGCCGTCTTAGACGTTGGGCCGAAAAATCAAATGTAGGGCGGAACTCCCCAACGACGAAAGAGCGACCGCTTTGAAAGACGCCCGATGACGTGGGAGTATGCCGGTACGCTGACGGCGGCGGGCGTCGCGGCGGCGGTCGCGGCGATCGTCAACTCCATCGCCGGCGGTGGAACGCTGCTCACGTTCCCGTCCCTGTTGGGGCTGGGGTTCGACGGCAAGGTGGCCAACGCCACCAGCACAGTCGGCTTATGGCCGGGGTCGTTGGGCGGCGCCCTCGGCTACCGCCGGGAAATCCGCGACGGCCGCCGCGAACTGCTCATTCTTCTGGGCCCCAGCCTGCTCGGCGCGACCGTCGGTTCGCTGCTGCTCTTCGTCGTCAGCAACGCCGTCTTCGACACCTTGGTGCCGTGGCTCATTCTGGGGGCGACGGTCCTGTTCGCCGTCCAGCCGGCCGTCACTCACCGATTGCAACAGTACCACGGCGGCCCGGCCCCGGTCTGGGTGGTGGTCGGCTTGCAGTTCGCCGTCGCGGTGTACGGCGGCTTCTTCGGCGCCGGCATCGGCATTCTGATGTTGGCGGTGCTCGGCCTGTTGGGAATCGACGACATCCACCGCCGCAACGGCGTCAAAAACGTGACGGCCGCCGTCATCAACGGCGTCGCCGCCGCAGTCTTCTC
>JBOFFD010001276.1:0-9154 GCA_051648425.1 Planctomycetia bacterium | reverse complement strand
GCGTCCGGTGATCGAAGGTTGCACATCGACAGCAGCAGCGTCTGCGTTTCCAAGGTCGGCGACCAACGGGCCGACCGCATGCGCGGCCGCAGCAGATCGACCAGGAAATCCTTCGGCGTCGCGTTCGTCCATTGCAGCGCGGCGCTGTACCAGACGTCGGGCACGTACCAGCGGTAGGAGTAGTATTGGCGGCCTTGAAAGACCGAGTTCGCCGTCCGCTCGTTGACGAGCATGTGGCCGATTTCGTCGCGCAGTCGGCGATTGTCTTCGCGGGTCAACGGCAGTCGGTCGACGACGGCGTCCGGGGCCGATTGCAGCACTTGATAGGAGCAAAGCAACAGTTTCAACAAATCGGGGATGTCGTCGGGCGTGCTGGTGGTGGCGTGGCGCACCCGGGGGAAAATGTCGTCGAGCAGTTCCAGCGTGGCGGCCGACGGGCTGGCCGCCGCCATGTCGAAAAGCAGGCTTTTCGGGTAGCCGTCGCCGTGCAGCAGTCTGGCGTGCAGCAGCGGGCGCACTTCGGCGTATCGGTAGTGCTGCAACGCCAGCAGCAGGTAGCCGGGCCGAACCTGTAGGTCGGCGGCTTCGTAGGCGGCGTGCAGATCTTCCGAGCTAACCGGGCTGCCCAGCCGGGCGGCCAGGGAATGAGCCTGCAACTGCACCCATCGAGAGCCCGACCGCTGGTGCTTGACGATCACCGGCAGATCCTGCCGATCGCCTTTCCAGACGAGGATTTCCTCAAGCGTGGTGCGGGCCGGATCGGCCGGATCGGCCGGGTCGGCCGGGTCGGCCGCCAAGAGGCGGCGCACCCGCGGCAACGCCGAGGGCGCCCAGTCGGCGGTCTCGAAGGTCGTGCGTACGAAACCGTGAAGATGGACGTCCTTGTTCGCCAACAGGTTGGCCAACACGGCGTCGGCTTGCGGGGCGTCGTCGCAGAACAACCGCCGCAAGGCCGCCAGCGAGTGAAGCCGCAACACCTGCTTCGACAGATGTTCCAGCGAACCCTCGGAGTGATTCAGCGGGTCGCGCGGACCGGCATACGGCGACCGCCAGCCGAACAGCGGCGCGACGTTCTGCTGAACCCAAAACCACGCGATCGGGTTGCGGTAAATCTCCAAACTTCCCAGTAACGCGGTGACGCCCGTCACCAAAACGGCCAGCACCGGACCGTACCGCCGGGCCGACTTCCAGTCGACGAGCGGGGGCGTTTCCGGCCAGCCGGCGTCGAGAATCTCCATCCGCGTCGCGTCCGATTCGAGTGGCGCCCGCCGGGTCGTCGGCTTGGACGACGCGGAGGGCGGAGGTTGCGCGTCGTCCCGTGCGACGGCGTCGCGCAGATCGACCGCCAGGGCGACGGCCGTCGTTGGTCGGAAATCGGGCCGGCGCCACGCTTGGATGAGCCGCGCCCCGCCCGCCGGCAGCGGCGGCGAAAGCAACTCCAGCCAGTCGATCGCCGTCCGCCGGACGAACTGGATGTCGGCGTCGCGCGCCCCGACGCCCGCATCCCAGGCGGCGCCCACCCCGACGATCGTCCAACCGGCCGAACCTTCGTGGAAGTCGCCCAACGACAACGCGCCGTGGGCCAGGCGGAAGCGGTGTAGGCCGTCGACCGCCGCCGCCAGTTCGTCGAGCCGCCGCTGGACTTCGTCGAGAGTCGTCGGCGCGGCGCGGTCGGCGGCCGACGCGCCGTCGGGCCGCGCCGCCACCAGCGTCATGGAACCGTTGCAGCGGATGTCGGCGACCAGTCGCGGGCAGAGTGTGAGCGGCGCCGAGCGGCGGCGGCGCAGGATCGACTCCCACGCAGCGTCGTTGAAAACGGCCCGGTCGATCGACCAGACGTCGACCGGTCGGCCGTCGCAGGTCGCTTCAAACCGTTCGGGAGCGGGCCGATCGTCGGCGGCCGATCCACGCGCCGTCGGCGCGGGGTCGGCGCGACCGCACTCGAACACGAGGTCGTATTCGTCGGCGAGCTGTTGTTTCAGTTCCAGAAGTGGCAGCGACAAGGACGGCATCCTCTTCCTCGCGGACCGATCGTCGCGCTCGACACGAAGCGTACGTTCATCGTAAACCACCCGGCGTCGGCGGACAACCCATTTCGATCGAGCCTTTGATCGATTGGTCGACCGCCGTCCGGCGTCGATCTCCCGCCGATCGCCGCCTCGAAAGACTTTGACCGGAACAAGAGGTTCGGTTATGAAGAAGCGGTCGTCTGAGGACGCTCGCAACTACTGTCGAAGGAACCTGCCGATGACCTCCAAGTCTCTTCGCGCGGCGATGGCCGTCGGATGTATGGCGCTGTCGACGACGTTCGCGGCGTCCGTCCGGGCCGACGATGAAACCGTCACCGTCCGCGGCACGGGCGTCGAGTTTCCGGTCGCGGTGGAGCAGTCCATCGACGGCAAATTGGTGCCGATGACCCTGACGGGGACGGCCGTTCGCAAGAAAGCCATCTTCAACGTCTACAGCATCGGCAGCTATTTGGCGAAAGGATCGACGGTCAAATCGGCCGACGAACTGCCGGCCGCCGACGTGCCGAAGATGCTGCACATCGTGCTGGCCCGCGAGGTGACGGGGAAGGATATCGCCGTCGGACTGCAAGGTTCGATCGCCGCCAACTATCCCAACGGCGAGTTCAAGGACGAACTGAACGCGCTGCTGACCTACCTCGGCGACAAGACGATCCGCAAGGGCGACTCGGTGCGCATGTCGAACGTGCCCGGCGTCGGCCTGGAATGTATCGTCGGCGACGGCGCGCCGCTGCTCATCGAAAGCCCGAAGTTCTCGACCGCCTTCTGGGAAATCTACTTCGGCCGGCAGAACCTCGGCGCGGCGGTCAAGGACGGCTTGTCGAGCCGCCTGTAAGCCGACGCCGGCGCGGCCGTAGGCGTCACGCCTCCGGCGTCTGGCCGTTCCGAGCGGCCGGCGGCCCGAAGCCGCGGATTTCTTCCAAAAGGTCGATGAGCGTTCGCAGTTTCTCGTCGCCCAGAGCGGCCAACTGCTTGCGGTGAAGGTCGAGCACGGCGGAGTCGAGCGGCGCGAGTAGTTCTTCGCCGGCCGGGGTGATGCGCGTCAACACCACGCGACGGTCGAGCGGTGAACGGTCGCGCTCGATCAGCCCCATTCGCTCCAGGCGATCCAGGAGGCGGGTGACGTCGGGGTCGCGGCTGATCATCCGCTCGGCGATCTCATGGCACGGCAGGTCGCCGGCGCCGGTCTGTTTCGCACCGCGAAGAATACGCAGGACGTTGTACTGGCTCGGCGACAAGCCCCCGGCTCGAAAGACGTCGGCGAAACCGCGCTGCAACAGATCGGCGGTGCGGACGAGATTCAATCCCGCCTCTTGCGCCAAGCTGTCGAACGGCTCGCGTTTTTTCAGTTCAAATTGCAGTTTGCCGACCATGACGTGCTTTTTAGCCGACGCCGCTTCCAATGCAAACAAATCGCGTCGTCGGCGATCCAAAGCGGTTGCGGAACGAAACCTCGCCCTTTGACGGCGATCGGTCGACCCGCGTGAACGGCCTCCCGACATTCTTTCGTTCGTGACATTTATTCATTTTTGGGATGTTGAGCCGTCCATCCGCCGAGTCGTCTTGCCAAACCGGCCGATGGTTCGTTACGATCTGTGTAGACGACGACTATCACGCGGTTCAAGGCGGCGCCGACGACGACATTCGGCCGGCCTCGTCCGTCGTTGATTGCAGCCGGTTCCGTCCGAGGTGGAATGACAGTCCCGATCTCGCCCGAATTCCTGCTCGACCTTCTCGACGGACGCACCAGTCTGCGGAAGTACGATCAGTTTTTCACCGAGCTGTCGGCTTCCGACTGGTTCGCGCGGTCGACTGCGCACGTGGCGACGGTGCCGGTGGCCATCGACGCCTTACGGCGTCGGGTGGAAGGAACGGTGGTGGGCGACCGGGCGGCCGGCGAACTTGTTGAAAGAATAGCGGCCTGTTTCAGCAGAATCCGCCGCGACCCGTTCGCGGAACAAATGTCCCTCGCCGTCGCCGATGCGCCGGTAGCGGTTCAATCCTTCGTCGAGGTCCAAAGCTTCGACGCCGCCGAGCCGAAGACCATCATCGGCTTCCAAGGATTGTCGCCGAATAAATCCGACCACCCGTCTCATTCGTCGCCCGAGTCGCCGAAGGCCGTCGCCGATTCCGTTTCCAGTTCCGCCGTCTCCCTTTTTCGGAACGACGGCGTCGTCGGCGGCTACAAGATCCTAAAAGTTCTCGGCGAAGGCGGGATGGGCACCGTCTACCTCGCCGAAGACCCGCTGATCCGCCGGCTCGTCGCTTTGAAACGGATGAAGCCGAACTACGCGATTGACTCGCGGCACCGTCAACGGTTTCTCCGCGAGGCGCAATCGGCGGCGGTCGTCGAGGGCGACTTCATCGTCCCGATCTACCATGTCGGCGAGGAAGACGGCGTTCCGTTCATCGCGATGCAGTATCTGCGCGGGGAATCGCTGCAACAGCGACTTCGTCGGGGGCCGATACCGGTCGACGAAGCGGCGTCGATCGGCCGGCAGATCGCCGAAGGTCTGGCGGCCGCCCACGAGCACGGCCTCGTCCACCGCGACGTCAAGCCGAGCAACATCTGGCTCGAGCCGCGCGGCGACGGGTCGCCCACCGAAGTCCTTCTCGACGGTTCTACCGGCGGCGTCCGCGTCCGAATCCTCGACTTCGGCCTCGCCCGCGTCCTCCGTGAAGACGTCCGTCTCACTCAACACGGCGAGGTGATGGGCACTCCTTCGTTCATTTCACCCGAACAGGCGCGCGGCGACCCCGTCGACGCCCGCGCCGACCTCTTCAGCTTCGGCTGCGTCCTCTACGAGATGACGACCGGCGTCCGCGCCTTCTCCGGCAGCGACCCGCTCAAAACGCTGCACCTCATCGCCACGCATGATCCGGAACCACCCCATGGACGCAATCCCAGCGTTCCCGCGGCTTTTTCAGCGTTGATTCTGCATCTGTTGCAGAAAAAGCCGATGCATCGACCGGAAGACGCGCGACAGGTTGCGGAGCGGCTGCGGGCGATCGAGAGTCTGCCGTCCGATCCGTTGTCCGTCGACATTCCCGTCGACACCGACCCGAAGCGCAGCGAGCCGACGTTGGTCGACGCGGCCTTCGGCCGTCCGATTCGGGCCGTCCAAAAGGAATCCTCGGCTCTGTTGCCACTCTACCTGGCGCTCTTCACCGCCATCTTGGTCTTCTTGGTTTCGGCGAATCGAAAGCCGACCGATCCGTCCGCCCGCGACCGCCGGACGGTCAGCGACCAGAACCGCTGACGTCGGTCCGTCACCGGCCCTTCACCCGCGGGGATTCTTCGGCGTGTCGGCCAGCCGGAGCGGCGTCTCGGCGGGCGGCGACGGGTAAGGGACGGAGCGTTCGGTTTCGGCCGGCGCGGGATCGACGCGCACCAGATGGACGACGTCGACGCGACGCTTGGCCGCGCTTTTCCAGTTGATCCAGCCGCGCCACGTTTGCAGCACCGTAAGCCGGCCGGGCAGCCGCGCGGACAGCGTGCGGTAGTCGGCGTCGAACATCGGGCTGAGCCACGGCCGACCGCCGAACCGGGCCAGATTGCAGAAATCATTGTCCGACTCGGTGCCGCGGATGGGCTGGCCGGAGTAGTACGTCAAACTCGATTCGACGATGCGGTACGGCACGATGCGCAGCGGTTCGCCGTCGGTTTTCGCGGCGTCGGCGGCCGCTAGACCGATCCTCGCGCCAAGCCGCTGCTGTTCCAGGACCGGCAGCACGGCGGAATCGACCGCCAGTCCCAGGCCGAAGGCCGCCGCCGCGTACAGGGAGACCACCGCCGCCACCCGCCGGCCGTCTGACCGCGCGCCTTGGAACTGTCGTTGCGCCGCCCAAGCGGCCGCCGCCGCCAACAGGGCGGCGAAGGTCGCGATGATCGCGGCTTCGGGATAGTACCAGCCGAAGGCGGCGAAGCCGATCGCCGCCGCGAAACCGGCGGCCGTCGTACACCACTCCGCCCGCCAGGCGTGACCGTCGGGCGTCCATGCCGTCTCGCGGCGGGCCGCCTTCGCTAAGTACGCCGCCGTTAGCAACGCCAGGGCGGGGTAGGCCGGCGCGTAATAGTGAATCTGTTTGCTGCGGAAGAGATCGAGCAGCAGCATTGGACCAATCGCCCACGCGGCGCAGTACGCTTCCGGCCCGATGCGCCGCAATTCGCCGCGCAGCCGGACGACCGCCAGCAGCAGTAACGGGAACCACGGGGCGAGGCCGACCGGCAGCAGGGCGAGGTAATAACCGGGAGGATGAAACCCGCCGTCGAACGATTGGAACAATCGCATGCCGATCTGTTTGCCGACCGCCTCGGCGAAGAAACCAGGACCGGCGGCGTAGTAGATGGCGGCGAACCAAGGGCCGGCCGCGGCCGTCACCACCACCGCCCCAACCAGCGGCCGCAGGGCGAATTCCTTGAACCGTGCGCCGGTCAACAACCGGAACGCGGTCAACGAAACCACGGCCATCGCCGCGATGATCGGGCCTTTGGTCAGCAGCGTTCCCGCCAAACTCAGCCAGAAAAGGAACGACCACCGGCGGACGACGGCGTCCTTCGGGTCGCCTTGAAAGACGTTCCAAAGCGCCGCGAAACAGACGGCTCCGAAAAAGAACTGTGGTCCGTCCGGAATGCACAGCTTGCCGAGCAGTTGCAGCGGCAGCGTCGGCGCCAACAGCACGGCCGCGAACAGGCCGGCCGGCCGACCGAACATGCGGTCGCCCAACCGCAGGACGACGACCACCGCGCCGGCCACCGCCAGCCCCGACCACATCCGCGCCGCGAAGGCGTCGTCGCCGAGTGCGCACTGGGCGGCCGCCGCCAGCCAGTAGGTCAGCACCGGCTTCTGGTAACGAAGTTCGTCATTGTAGTATGGAACGATGTAGTCGCCGGTGGCGTTCATGGTTCGGGCGACGCCCGCGTAGCGCGGTTCGTCGGGGTCGAACAGCGTCGTGGAGTTGCTTCCGCACCAGCAGAGCAGCAAGACGCCGAAGAAGACCACCCACGGTTCCACCGCGACCCAGCGCGGCGCGTTCCACCAAGAGACCTCGGCGGCAGCCGCCGTCGGCGAGTGGGAAGGGTTGGTCATGCCGTGGTCGCCCCGTCGAGAACCGCCGCGCCGCTTCGGTGGGAATCGAAGGTCCGCACGCCCGCCCCGCCCGTCACCGACATATACGCCCGCCGCCGAACCGGCGGAAGACGATTTTCCCCTTCCGCGCTGCAGCCGGGGAGCTCGCCAAAGTTCTGGCGGTCAAGCGGCGAGGGTTGGGGTGGTTTGATCTGCCTAGTGCGCCGTCCGAGCTTCGTCCACCGACGCCCCATAGCACGGCGCCGCCGCCGCGACCGCGTTCTCCGGCCGCCAACGCGCCCCCGTCCTCTTCAGCCTCTTCAGCCGCAGCGACGCCGACTGCTTCGCCGCGCTCTCCACCACCCCGCCGCCGATCTCACTCCCCCGCGCCAGCCGCGCCGGGTAGTCCACAGGGTCCCGGTGCGGCGCGAAGTAGCCGATCAACGTCTCCGTCGCCGTCTCGGCCGCCGCCGCTTCCGCCGCCCCGACCCGATCCGCCCGCACCGCCGCGATCCAACGCCGTCCGCCATGACCCGCCCTCCCGTCCGCCGCTCCTTGACTCCTCCACCCCTCCTACCATCTCCCGCACTTCAACGCCGGAACTTTGGCGCGCTCCCCCGCTTGATAAGCTCGCGGAAGATTTCTTGACCGGATCGCCGGGTCACGGTATCGCCTTGTTCGATCCGTTCCGCTGCTGGGAATCCTCATCGAACTTGCACGGCCTTCGACCCGACGTGACGGGGCGCCCGCGCGCCTGGTCTTCGACAAGGACTTCGCCGGTATGAACCGATCCGCTTTCCGCACCGGCCGTCTGTTCGTCGTCTTGGCGCTGGCGGCGCCGGCCGTCGGCTGCGTCGAACGGCGCATGACCATCCGTAGCGAGCCGTCGAACGCGCTCGTCACCCTCGACGGCAAGGAACTCGGCTTCACGCCGGTTTCGACATCGTTCAACTACTACGGCGACCGCAAGGTGAAGCTGTCGGCCGACGGTTACGACACGCTGGTGGTGCATCAGCGAGTGTCGACGCCGTGGTACCAGGTTCCGCCGCTCGACTTCGTGAGCGAGGCGCTCTGGCCGTTCCGCATCCGAGACCAGCGTGAATACACCTACACAATGCAACCGACGATGATGGTGCGGACCGACGAGCTTCTCAGCCGGGCCGACCAGACGCGCGTCGAAGGAAACAACCCGCCCGAACAGGCGCTGCGGCGAGCGAATGTGACGCGCGAGGAACTAGGAATCAACCGCCCGGACGCCGCCCCGCCGCCGACGACCGCCGCCGCCGAAACCGCGCCGCCGGTACTGACCGCCCCACCGTCCGCCGGCAGCCCGTAACCAACGGACCGACGCCGACGCGGGTTCCACTCGAAATCCTGACTACGACGCCCATCCAACGACTTTTTTCGTCTTCGCGCCGCAGAGAATCAATCCCTTCTTTCGACGTAATGCACTTCGCTAGAAAGACTTCAATCGAAGCCGATGGGAGGTGTCGGCCGTCGTTCTCGTCGTCGAAACGGGCAAATCGGCGGTTTTGTCCCTAAAATTAGAAGTCGTACAACATCGGGAGTTAAGAGCCGAACACAGGACGGTCCGCGATGCGGTGGATGAACGCGGAAAGGAAGGTGGGAATCGCCGCCGCGGCGGCACTGGTGCTCATCGCCGCCAACGGGTGGTCGACCGCCCGTAGTTTGAACGTTTTAGCTGAAAACGACCGAAAGGTCGCGCGCACCCACCAAGTCCTCACGCAGATCGAAACCGTCCTGTCGACTCTCGTCGACGCCGAATCAAACCAGCGGGCCTACGTGCTGACCGGCGAGGCGGAATTCCTCGATCCCTACGACGACGCCGTCGCGACGATCGATCGGCAAGTGTGGGAACTGCGGCAGCTCACGGCCGACGACGCAGATCAGCAGGAACGGGTGTCGGTCCTTCGCGCTTCGATCGCCGAAAATTTGGCGGAGATGCGGCGGACGATCGCGCGACGCCAAGCGGGCGAAACGCGGCCGGCGGTCGACGACGCCTTTTCGGGCGACGGCCGGCGGCGGATGGACGACGTC
>JBOFFD010001275.1:0-7369 GCA_051648425.1 Planctomycetia bacterium | reverse complement strand
ACGGGGTGAACTTCGTCTTGGGCGCCGGGCTGCACGCCTACGCCTTCGGCACCGGCGGCCTGCACTACGTGATCGGCGCGGCGCTGGCGAACTACGCCTTCCTGGCGCTGGGGATTTTCGTGCGGTCGTATCGGCAGGCCTCGCGTCAAGCGGCCGCCGCGGATGCGCCGCCGATCGACGCCGCGCCGATGAGCAGTCCGTCGCCGGTATGAGGTTCTCGGTGGTCGTCGTTCAACTCAAGACCAGCGTGCCGACGGTCGGGTCGTTCTCGAACACCTCGATTTCGGCGAAGTGCGTACGAAACACGGCTTCGACTTGGGCCGTCGCGCAATTTCCCGACTGCAGCCAGACGACCTTCGGCGGATGGCCGCGGACCACGCTCAGGTTGTTGTAGTCTTCGTCTTTCGACACGACGGCAAAGCCGTTCGACCGTGCATATTCCCAAATCCGTTCGTCGTTCGCGGAATCCAGCCCGACCGTCTGGGCGTGGGTGGAGCCGGGAAACAAGTCGGCCAATCGGGCGACCAACTTGGGCGACAAGTTCTGGTCGAAGAGCAGTTTCAAGCGACCGCAACCAGCATGCTCCGCTCACGTTCGGCGGCGAAGGCGAAGCAGGCTTGAACGTCTTCCTGCGTCAGGTAGGGGAAGTCGTCAAGCACCTCGGCGACGGTCATGCCCGCCGCGAGATACGAGAGAACGTCGTAGACCGTGATGCGCATGCCGCGGATGCACGGGCGTCCGCCGCGTTTTCCCGGTTCGATCGTGATCCGCGATCGCCATTGCTCGTTCATCGTAAACCTCTTCTTCACGGGAATCGGCGGCGGCCGCGATTATGATAGCAGTTCGCCGAAGGTCGGCGCTACGGCGTCGTCGGCGCGGAATTCGCACCGTGTTCTTCGGCTTCGTCCGGCGGCCAAGCGCGGGCGGCTTTCCTCCGTCCCTTGACCCACCGGGGTCGGCGCTTAAATAACCATCGACGTCCGGCGAACTACCAGGACGGTCCGACGCCGTGCGCGTCGGGCCGGCGGCGTCGGACCAATGCGACCGGCGGCGCCGCCGACGAACCGCGCGACCAAGGAGCTACGGCTATGTCGACCGCCCCGAAGCAAGTACAGATCACCAAGGTGATGATCCGTTCCTGGCCGAAGATGTTCTTCTTCTGGCCGGCTATGCTGGTCGGCCTCTTGGTCGGCTTGGGCACCGCCATGATGCCGCAGTACGGCGAACTGTTCGGCGGCTTCTACATGCTGATCCTGACGATGAACTTCGTCGTCTTGACGTTCGAGTTCCCGCGCACCACCTCGCTGACGCTGTTCGCCTCCATCGCCGCCGGCGTCTTCCTGCTGGTGCTGCTCAATCAGCAGTTCCCCGTCATTACGCCGCTGGCCGACTTCTTCGGCAACTTGCACATCATGGCGTCGCCCGGCTTCTACTTCACGCAGTCCTTCATCCACGCCTTCCTGCTCATCGGGATGTACGTCAACACCCGCTTCGACTACTGGGTGCTGGAATCGAACGAACTGGTGCACCACACCGGCATGCTCGGCGACATCGAGCGGTTTTCGACGAACGGCCTGAAGTTCAACAAGGAAATCCCGGACATCTTCGAGTACCTCATCTCACGAGCCGGCCGGATGGTCCTGGTGATTCCGGGCACCCCGCGGCCGATCGTCCTCGACAACATCCTGAACATCAACCGCTTGGAAAAGATGGTCGACTCCGTCTTGGAAGCCAAGATGGTGCGCATGGACGTACCGAACGGCGGCGCCGGCGCCGCCCATCAGGCGGCGGTCCAAGACGAAGCCTAAGCAGCGACGCCCTTCGCCCACCGCTTGGAACCGGCCCCCCCGGGGGCGGCGTCCGACCCTCGTTCGGCGCGTCCGACCCCGGAGAATCCGTCCATGAATCTGACAACGATCCTGGAGCAGTTGGCGGCCGGCCGACGACTTTCGTCCGCCGAAGCGGCCGCCGCCTTCGAACTGCTCATGGACGGCGCGGCCACCGAAGTTGAAACCGCCGCCTTCCTCACCGCCCTGCGCGTGCGCGGCGAAACGGCCGAGGAAATGGCCGCCGCCGCTCGCACCCTGCGGCGCCGTCTCACCCCCCCCGACCGCCCCGGCCTGCTCGACACCTGCGGCGTCGGTGGCGACGGCGCCGCCACCTTCAACATCAGCACCGCCGCCGCCCTCGTCGTCGCCGGCTGCGGACTCATCGTCGCCAAACACGGCAACCGCGCCGTCTCCAGCACCAGCGGCAGCGCCGACGTCCTTTCCGTCCTCGGCGTCCAGGTCGAAGCCGAACCCGCCGTCGTCCTCGAGTGTCTCGACCACGTCGGTTTGGCTTTCTTCTTCGCGCCCGCCTGGCACGCTTCGATGAAGCACGTCGGCCCGGTCCGCCGGCAGTTGCGCTTCCGCACGATCTTCAACCTGATCGGCCCGCTGGCGAACCCCGCCGGCGCCGACTACCAGTTGATCGGCGTCGGACGTGAAGAAACCGCCGACCGGTTGGCCGCAGCCCTACTGCTGCTGAACGACGAAGCGCCTGGCGGACGGGCGCGGGCGGCGGCCGTGGTCGTTGGCGGCGACGGCCTCGACGAGGTCACCCTGGCCGCCCCCACCTCCGTGCGGGTGGTGCGCGGGGGGGCGATCGAGCAACACGAGTGGACGCCCGACGATTTCGGTTTGCCCACCTACTCGACGCACGCCTGGCGCGTCGAGTCGCCGACCGAAAGTGCCGAGCGGATTCGCGGCGTGCTGGCCGGTCGGCCCGGCCCCGACCGCGATATCGTTCTGGCGAACACCGCCGCCGCCTTGTGGATCGCCGGCCGTGTGGTTGACCTGCGGGAAGGCGTCGCCACGGCGGCGGCTTCGCTCGACGACGGCGCCGCCGCCGCTAAACTTGCCGCCTTGGTCGATCGTTCCCGCCGGCCGGCCGGCGTTCTCGGTTCGGAGGTTTCGTGACGACCGCTTCGCCGCCCGCCCCTTTCTGGTCTCCCGTCGAAGAACGGCGGCTGCGCGTCTTAGAGCAGCGGCCCGCCGGTTCGCTGCTCGTCCACGAAATCTACGTCAGCGTCCAAGGTGAATCGACCTACGTCGGCCGGCCCTGCACCTTCGTACGCCTCACCGGCTGCCCGTTCCGCTGTCGGTGGTGCGATTCGCCGCACGCCTTCGCCGAGGGGTCGCCGATGACCGTCGGCGAAATCGTGGCGGCCGTCGAGCAACTGCCCCCACGTCTAGTGGAACTGACCGGCGGCGAGCCGCTCGCCCACCCGGAGGCGTTGCTACTGCTGACGGCCCTGGCCGACGCCGGCCGCGAGCTGCTGCTGGAAACCTCCGGCGGCGTCTCGATCGCCGGCGTCGATCCGCGCGTGGTCGTCGTCATGGACTTGAAATGCCCGTCCAGCGGCGAGGAACCAGCCAACAAGCTGGAAAACCTGGACCTGCTGAAGCCGAACGACGAAGTGAAGTTCGTCGTCGGCGACCGCGCCGATTTCGACTGGGCGGCCGATCTCGTCGTCCGCCGCGGCCTTTTCGACCAACCGCTCTTGTTCTCGCCGGTGTTCGGCGAACTGCCCTATGTGCAACTGGTCGACTGGGTGCTGGGGCACGACCGCCTCGGTCGGCTGCCGAAGGTGCGATTCCAACTTCAGCTTCACAAGCACGTTTGGGATCCGAAGAAGCGGGGCGTTTGACGCCGTTTTTCACGTCTCTTCGCCGGGGCGGCGGGAATCGACTACCATCTTTGTCAGTCCGTCGGCGCGGCGGACCGACAATGGAAATGGGGGCGGCCGTCGACCCTTGGAGAAACGACTCATGGGTTTCGAGAGACGAGGCGAGGCCGTGGCGGCCGCCTTGGAGATGAGCGAGTTAAAGCTGGTTTACCGCGCGCTGCATGAACAGTTGACCCGCCGACCGGAACTGTTGGACACGCATTTCCTGATCGAGTTGCAGGAATTTCTACACAAACAGGCGACGATCGAAGGGATCGACGTCGCCGACCACGCCGCCTGGGATACCTGGCTCGACGAAGAATAGTGGAGCGTCAGTCCGGCGAGGAAGCGGCGCGCGTCTTACGGGCGGCGTCCCACTTCTTGTAGCGGTTCGAGCCGATCATCACGGCGGCGGTGAAGCCGACGAAAAGGGCCGCCGCCCCCCACAGTTCCTTGTCGGCGAAGTAGCTCCATTTCGGACCCTCCACCAAAATCTTTCGGCCGAACTTGGCGAAAAGCACTTGGTAGACGAACACCCCCGGCAAGATGCCGACGGCCGTCGCCAGGATGTAGTCTTTGAACCGGATGCTGGTCAAACCGCTGCCGAAGTTGACACCGGCGAACGGAAAGATCGGCAACAGGCGGATGACCAAGAGGCCGACGAAGCCGTTCTCGCGCAGCTTGCGGTCGAAGGCGTCGAAACGGCCGGCCAGCAACCGATCAACGAACGACCGCCCCAGCCGCCGCGCGACGAAGAACGACAGCGTCGCGCCGATCACCGCGCCGATCCAAGTCCATAACGTTCCTTCGTAAGCGCCGAACAACACGGCGCCGGCGAAACTCAGCAGCGTTCCCGGCACCATCAGCACGGCGCCGACGGCGTAGAAGCCGACGAAAACCAACCGTTTGGCCGTCGGATCGAATCCGTCCATGTACTCGACGACGCCTGCCGGCGTGATCGCCCGCCCGGTTTCCGTTCCTCGCCAAAGAAACAGCGCCGCCCCGAGGAAGGCGACCAACCCCGCCAGCTTCAGGGCCGCCGGCAGCCAGCCTTCGGCGGACGCCTTCGGTGCGACTTCGGCGGCTTCGGACGAAGGGGCTTCGCTCATGGTTTCACCTTCGGTGGCGTTGCGTCGGCGGCGGTTTCATGGATCATGTCCCACCGGAGTTTCCACAAGTCCGGCGACAGGCCGACGCGGTACAGGTGCGGGTTGGCCAGGCGCTGGTGTTCCGGCGGCAGCTTTTCCAGGTCGGCGGCGCGACGGGCGCGGGCGTCTTCCAACGACGGCCGGGGGGCCAGGCGCCGGCCGTTGGTCATCCGCAATTCCAAGAGCGGTGACATCGCGCCGTCGGTGACGGCGGTCTGCTGGTAGTCGTTGTCGGGATGCTTGAAGACCGACGGGGACGGTTCGTCGAATGCCGACAGGGCGTCGGCGAGATGCCGGCCGTCGCGTTCCCAGCGCCACGCCTGTTTGCGGCCGGGGATGGTCGTCTTCGCGGTGGTGCCCGAAATTTTGATCTTCGGCCGCCAAACGCCGTCGGCGCCTTGCAGAGCGGCGAGTTTGTAGACGCCCCCCAGCGCCGGTTCCTGGAACGCGGTGACGAGGCGGGTGCCGACGCCGTAGACGTCGATGGGGGCGTCTTGCTGTTTCAGCGCGGCGACAGTGTATTCGTCGATATCGCTGGAAGCCACGATTTTGACGTAAGGCAAGCCGGCGGCGTCGAAGGCGTCGCGGCAGGCGCGCGCCAGGTACGCCAAGTCGCCGCTGTCGAGCCGTACGCCGCGCAGCTTCCGGCCGGCGGCTTCCAGTTGCTTGGCGACGGCCAGGGCGTTGGGCAGGCCCGTCTGCAACGTGTCGTAGGTGTCAATGAGCAAGGTGGTGTCGTCGGGGTAGACGGCGGCGTAGGCGTCGAAGGCGGCCCGTTCGTCGTCGAAGCTCATCACCCAACTATGGGCGTGAGTGCCGATCACCGGCACGCCGAACAGCAAACCGGCCTCGACGTTGCTGGTGCCCGCGCACCCCGCCAAATACGCCGCCCGCGATGCCCACAGGCCGCCGTTGGGGCCTTGGGCGCGGCGCAGACCGAACTCGACGACCGTCGCCGGCTTGGCCGTCTGCACGATGCGGCTGGCCTTGGTGGCGACGAGCGTTTGAAAGTTGACGGTATTGAGCAGCAACGTTTCGACCCATTGGGCCTCGGCCAGCGGGGCGACCACTTCCAGAAGCGGCACGTTGGGATGGACGACCGACCCCTCCGCCACCGTCCGCACGTCGCCGGTGAACCGCATCCCGGCCAACCAATCGAGGAAGTCGCGGCGGAACAGTCGTAGCCCATCGAGGTAGTCGAGCTGGTGGGGTTGGAAACGCAGCGATTCCAATTGGTCGAGGGCGTCGTCCAAGCCGGCGGCGACGCAGTAGCCGCCGCCTTCGGGAACCCGGCGGAAAAACAACTCGAAGGCGGCGCGCTCCGCTCCGGGGCCGTGCGTTCGGCCGACGGCCCAATAGCCCTGCATCATCGTTAGTTGGTACAGGTCCGTGAAAAGCGCCGGTTCGACGGCCATGGCGATCGGTCCAACAAGAGGTTCGGCGCGACGGGTTCGGCGCGGGACGAACGCATTCCTAGCGGATGGACCCGTCGGAATCCGCCGAAGGTTCGCCCGGAGGACGGGACGCCGGCCCGTCCTTCCCCGTACAATGTTCGCGTGGTGGCAGGAACTGTTCGTCGACGCGCGAGGGGGCGAAGCCGTGGCTCGCAAAGTACATGTCCAAACGACCGTCAACGGCGAACCGACCGAGTTCCTTTGCGAACCTCGGCAAAGCCTCTTGGAAGTGCTGCGAGAAACGCTGCATCTCACCGGGGCGAAGGAAGGGTGCAACAACGGCAACTGCGGCGCCTGCACCGTGATGATGGACGGCCGACCGGTTGACAGTTGCCTGGTGCTGGCGGTGGAAGCCGACGGCGCGGCCATCGGCACGGTCGAAGGGTTGGCGTGCGGCAACGTGCTGCACCCGCTGCAACAGTGCTTCCTGGAAGACGCGGCCTTGCAGTGCGGCGTCTGCACGCCCGGCTTCTTAGTCGCCGCCGCCGCGCTGCTTGAGGAAATCCCGCACCCGACGGAAGAGCAGATCCGTTTCAAACTGGCCGGCAACATCTGCCGCTGCACCGGGTACGATAAAATCATCCGAGCGGTGCAACACGCCGCGGAACGCAAGGCGGCGGGCGTCTAAGAAAACCTTGCGGCAGAACGGTTTTCAGCCCTGAAAGGGCGGCCCTCTTCCAGCCCAGGGCGACGCCCTGGGTGTAAGACGAAATTGACCGACGAAGCCCCGTAAGGGCGGGACGATTGTAGGGCGAGGACTGCGGCGTCGGCCGACGTGACGCCCTTACAGGGCTTCGCCATGTTCGTGATTCGCGGTTCCCAGGGCGTCGCCCTGGGCTGGAAGAGGGCCGCCCTTTCAGGGCTAAGACGAAGAATGGTCCGCACGGACCCCATCGGAGGGAACTCGTCATGGCGACGGTCGAAGAAACCAAGGCCCAAACGGCGAACGGATCTTACACCAACGGCGTGAACGGCTCGAACGGGCAGGGGTCGCCGTACAAGGTGATCGGCACCCGTCCGATCCGTCCCGACGGGGCCGACAAGGTCACCGGCCGCGC
>JBOFFD010001274.1:0-1932 GCA_051648425.1 Planctomycetia bacterium | reverse complement strand
GGCGCCGGCCGGCGCCCGCCGGGGAGCGGCGTCACTTGTTCGGCGTCACACTGAAGTTGTCATAGAAGGAGTCGGCCAGCGCGTAATAGTACAGCCCCGGCGCCCCGTGCGAGTAAGACTTCGGGTCGACCGCCGAGATCGTCCAGTCGCTCGGCTCGGCTTCGTCGCGCGGCCACGCCTTCCCCTTGATCGTCGCGGCGCCGTCTTTGTAGTCGACGCGGATTTTCAAGGTGTACCACTTTTTCAAATCCCACTCGAAGTCTACCTGGGTGGTCATTCGTTCGTGCGGCGCCCAGCTTTCGATTTGCAGCTTCTGCGCGTTGCCCAACAACGCCAACGTGTACCGCTGGTCGACGATGCCGACGTCCGGCATCTGCCGGCCCTTCTTACCTTCCGGCGTCCGGCCCATCACGTCGCACTGCACGGTGTAGTCGCTCATGTCGGGCGGGCCGGCCCAAATCACGCCGCTCGGCTTGCCGATCGGCGGGAACGGGTTCTTCATCGCCACATCGCCGTCGATCGGCGTCGGCGCCAGCTTGCCCATCGCCCAAATCCAGCCGGCGGGAACCTGTTTTTCCTTCAGCTCGTTGAAGTCGAATTTCCACGGCAACGGCGGAAACGCGCGGATGCGCGCCGCCGCCTTCAGACCGTCCACGTCTACCGCCGCCATGCCGGCGACCTGCACCGGCGACATCCCCGTCGTCACCGTCATCTTGTCGACCGAAGCGCCCGGCAGCATCTGCAACGTCGGCGCTGCTTCCAAATCCTTGATGTACCGGCCGTTGTCGTCGTACGCCTGCACGGTCAGTTTCACTTTGCCGCCGGTCTTAACGGTCGAATCGTACGGCACCACCAGCAGTTTCGCGGGCTTGTCGCCGACCGGCTTTTCCTCGGCCAAAGCCGGCGCCGGGTCGGATTCCGGCTTGGCGTCTTTAAGACCGATGCACAGCGTGCGGTCGCGGGTGACGAAGTACACTTTGCCGTCGGCCACCGCCGGCGAAGCGTAGATTTCGTCGGTCCCCGACCCTTCCTTCGCGGGCAGTTCCACCATCGACAGCGATTCGCATTTTTCCCGGCTCGGCTTCAGAATGTGAATCCGGCCGTTCACTTCCATCACGTAGATCTTACCGTCGGCCCACACCGGCGATCCCTTGCCGACCGTCCCAAGGTTGTGAACCCACAGCTCTTTGCCCGTCTTAACGTCGAAGGCGTGCAGTTTGCCCAGGTCGGCGACCATGTACAGGATGCCGTCGTGGACGGCGCCCGTCGAGTAGCTGGCCTTCAAACCGTCGACCCGCCAAACGCTTTCGCCGGTGACGGCGTTCAGACACTGCACCCGGCCGAACTCGATGCTGTCGACGTTGTCTTCGCCTTGGTTGGCGAAAAGTAAGCCGTCGCCGTAGACGACCGAAGATAAGATGCCGCGTTTGCTCATCGGGAAGCGCCACAGTTTATCGCCGGTGCGCGCCTTCATGGCGCAGATGGCGCCGTCGGAGTTGCCGCCGATCAACAGCCGGCGGCCGTCGACGACGGTCACGATCGGGCAGGAATAGGTGGTGTCGGTCGGTTTTTCGCCGGGGGCGGCGGCCCACAACGGTTCGCCGGTGCGCTTGTCGAACGACCAGTACCAATGCTTCGGCGGCGGCTTTTGGTCGCCCCAATTCGCCATCACGCCGCTGCTGACGATCAGCCGGTTTTCGTCGATGATGGGTGTATGCACTCGGCCGCCGTAGCCCGTCAGTTCGCCGTACTCTTCATTCAGCGATTTTTCCCAGACGATTTCACCGTCGGGCGTGTAGCAGGTCAACAGGCTGCTGACGTTGTGACAGTAGAGGTAGCCGGTTTCCGGGTCGCCCGCCATCGACGCCCAGCCGATGCGCGGCGCCGGGATGTCGGTCTGAAACGGCGTCGACGCCTTCGTCCACAACACCT
>JBOFFD010001273.1:0-1658 GCA_051648425.1 Planctomycetia bacterium | reverse complement strand
TGGAGGAATTCATGGAAGCCCTCCGCGGGCTTCCGGCGAAGGTCGCCGCGTACTTCGACCATCCGGAGGTGCAGTACACATGACACCGCTGACAGGCTGATGGCATCTTTCTGATGAAGTTATTTGCCGACGTAATATGCTTCGGCGGCGCTTCAATCGAAAGGCAGCATGGCGTTGCTATGGAAACTCGTTCGATGTCGATGGGCGCTACTTGCGAGTTTTTTATCTCGTATGAAAATCGAAGAGGTGAATGAGGCGCAACGATTGCCGCCCCAAGATCTTTCGTCAACGTCGACGTCTTAGTCGTCGGTGAACTCGGAACAGCCGTATTTTCACTTTCGGCGTCAGATACGGCTTCTATCGTACGATCGCGCGCGGTCTCTACGACGACGGCTAAAGCGCAAAAAGGGGGGGCGCACATGATAATCCAAAGAAATTTCTTCAATTGAAATCTCCTGGCGAATCGCTCGAAGTGAACCGAAGAACGGCCGCCGGATGGATGTACCAGCAACGCGCAATACCGGGCGATCAAGCGATCGCCGTGCGGCAACGCTTAGTCCAGTCGATGTCGCTCGAATTGACTGAGTCGAATGCGCAAAGAGTCGGAAAGATGGTGCGATTCGATTCGCACGATCTATTCATGATGATATCATTTCGCGAAAACCGACGTCAAGCCCAAATCAAGAGGATTTTTCCAGAATGGATCGCCCTGAGTTTATCGGCCGGCAAAAAATCCGGCGCGGATTTCCTCAAGTTTTCCTGCTTGACCCGAACGATCAAGCGGCGGTATAGGGCGGTGGGTGGTTCGTGCAGGAACGGTCCGTCGTCTTCGCGACGCCGGCCGCGCAGCCCAAGTTCAACGGGAGGGTCTGAAGAATGGCGAGTCGTTCGACCAGCGGATGGATCGGCAAGGGAATGGTCGCGGCGGCGTTGGCCGTCGTCGTCGGACTGATGGCGCCCGCGACCGGTCGGGCGGCCGATTTCTTCGGCCTGAAGCCCAAACCGGGCGCCAAGGGCGAGGCGGCCAAGCCCACCGACGGCCCCTGGAATGAAACCGTCGCCGAGGTCAACGGCGAAAAGATCACCATGGAGCAACTCGCCCAAGAGTTGATCGACGCCCACGGCAAGAAGCAGCTCGAACTGATGGTGAACCGCAAGCTGGTCGAACAGGCCTGCAAGGAAAAGAAGGTCGCGGTGGCGAACGCCGAACTCGACGCCGAACTTAAAGCGACCATCACGAAGCTGAACATCAACCGCAAGGAATTCATCGAGCAGGTGTTGGCGCGGCAGGAGCTGTCGCTGCGGCAGTACATGCGCGACACCGTTTGGCCGGCGCTGGCGCTGAAGAAGCTGGTCGCCGACAAAGTCGTCGTCACGCCCGAAGACGTTGAGAAATCGTTCGAGGCCAACTACGGCGAGAAGGTTGAAATCCGCATGTTGGTCGTACGCGAAGTGCACCGCGCGAACGAACTGTGGAAGAAGGTGATGGAAGCGAAGGCGGACGGCGCCGACAAGACCATCGAAGAGAAGGTGGCGGAATTCGAGGGCTTCTGCAAACTGTACTCGGTGGACGAAGCGACCCGGCCGTACGGCGGCCGAACCCAGCCGATCAGCCGGCACTCGAACCACCCGGAAATCGAAAAGCTCGCCTACAGTTT
>JBOFFD010001272.1:0-1843 GCA_051648425.1 Planctomycetia bacterium | reverse complement strand
TGGAGGAATTCATGGAAGCCCTCCGCGGGCTTCCGGCGAAGGTCGCCGCGTACTTCGACCATCCGGAGGTGCAGTACACATGACACCGCTGACAGGCTGATGGCATCTTTCTGATGAAGTTATTTGCCGACGTAATATGTGTCGTTTTTGGCGTCGCGGGCTTGGCTGAATCGCACGTACACCTGTCGTTGCTGCGACTGTATTCGATTCGTTGTTTGGACCAGATCATGGGGTGAGTGGCGATTGACCGGCGACTCGGTGTACGAACGTGGGGAAGGAATTGCCTGCGAGTCGGGGCGGCATCAATGGGAATGGGTGGATTGCAACTATAGGGACGCTTTCACCATGGAGGGCGGCTCAGGACCAGGGCCAAGGCGATACGACGGCGCCATGCCCTGTGAAAGATTGGAATACGAAGTTATTCAGAAGGACGCCCCAAATCCTTTGACTGCTCAGATCTGGAATGATTGGCCCAAGACGCCGTCAAGTTCCACGCCGCCGACCGTCGACGAACCATCCGCGTCATCTTCCAAAAACTCAGGCCCATCGCTTGAACAAAGACGACCCGACGGATCATCTTAACTTTTTCGCCGGGACGACGCGAGGGTCACTTCGCCAACTGCACCAGGAACCGTTCGACGACCGCGCGCGGGGCCAGCGAGGTGCCGCCTTTGACGTCGAGGTCGGTTTGTAAGAGCAGGCGGTACATGCCGGCCATGCGGGCGCGGCCGAAGTGCTGCAACTGGTCGGACGCCTGGCGGACGGCGAACGGCGGCACGCCGGCGGCGCGCAGGGCTTCGTCGAGCGGCAGGCCGGCGACCCGCAGCCGGGCGCCGCGCGTCAGTTTGCGAAGTTGGGCGGTCATCATGGCCAGCACGCCGACGGGGTTCTCGCCCGCCGCCAACTGGCGATCGAGCAGTTCGAGCGCCTTGGGAAGCTGGCCGCCGAGGGTGAAGTCGAGCAGTTTGAAGGCGGTTTCCAGCCGGGTGCCCGCCACCATCTTCACCACGGCGTCGTGCGAAATTTCCTTGGCGGCGCCCATGTAGCCGGCTAGTTTGTCCAGCTCTTGGTCCAACTGGCCGAGGTTGCCGCCGACCAAGTCGACCAGCCACTCGGCTTCCGGCCGGGGCAGCAGCTTGCCGTAGCGCTGTTTGGCCCACTGCACGCACCAGCCGGGCAGGGCGGCCGACTTCAGGCTTTCGCAGGCGACGATCGTGCCCGTCTTTTCGACCGCTTTCGCCAAGCGGGTGCTGGAAGGGAAGGTCCGCAGTTCGAGCACCAAGACGCCGACGGTCGACGGTTTGGCGACGTACCGCTCGAGCGCCTCGCGGTGCTTCGAGACGAACGGGTCGGCGTCTTCGACGACGACCAGTCGGCGGTCGCCGACGAACGGGGGGGTGCGAAGTTCGTCGAGCACCTGGGCCAGCGGGACGGCGTCGCCGGCGTATTCGGAGGTGTTGAAGTCGTTGGGGTCGGCGCCGACGACGAAGCCGCGCAGTTTGGCGGAGCAGGTGCGGATGAAGAAAGACTCGTCGCCGGCGAGGGCGTAGACCGGGGCGGGGACGTCGCCGAAGGGGCGGGCGAGGAAATCGACGGCCGGCGTGGGCATGGCGAAGCCTTTCCGGACGGCGGACGGTCAAGAAGTGAAGCGAGCCGACCGGTGAGGGGCGGCTCGTTCAGCGTTTCGGGGGGCCGGCGGCGGTGGTTACGGCACCGACAGCAGCGAGCCTTTGAGGCCGTCCTGGGTGGCGGCGGCGCGGAGTTTATCGAGCGCCCGGTTTTGAATCTGGCGGACCCGTTCCTTGCTGACGAGCAGCACCTTGCCGATGTCGCGGAGGCTGAG
>JBOFFD010001271.1:0-4339 GCA_051648425.1 Planctomycetia bacterium | reverse complement strand
CGCACTGCCGGCTTCTTGCCGCCGACGATCTGCACGCCGCTGGAACTTTTGGAACTGGGGCAGGACGATGGATGACGACGTGCTACGGGGAGTCCGCGCGGCGCGAGACGCTTTCGCGAGGGCGCACGGCTACGACGTCGGGGCGATGGTGGCGACGTTGCGTCGGCTGAATGAGGTGGACGACCGCGTCGTCGTCCGACTGCCGCCTCGTCGTGTCGCGGGAGTCGATACTCCGCCGGACCAGACGCCGTTCAAGGCGTCAGCCGAAAAGGTCGGTACGTCTTAGCGGCCGATGTCCGGTGAACTTGATCGATCGGCGGCGGAGGGCGCATCCGGGATGGCGGTGCTGGTGTCGCTCCGCGAGTTCGTTGCCTTCGGCGCCTTTGGGCCAATGGTTCCGGGATGCACCCCGACGGACCTCGAAGCTGTCTTCGGCCCGCCCGAGGCAACCGGCGGAACGTCGCGGCGGCATCGACGACCGGCAATCTGGAAGTACGGCGACGCCCGGTTCTACTTCGGGCGATCCGGTCGTCTGTACCTGGTCCACCTGGACACGTTCACCGGCCTCGTCGGGGCGCCAAAGGGCTGGGATGGACTCAAACTAGACTCGTGGTGCGTGCGAGAGGGACTGACGATCGATGAGTTCCTCGTCGTCGCAGGGACGGGGCAGGTCCGGTACGAGCCGCAATTCGAGCGGTTGGTGGTGTCGTTGCCGTCCGGCGTCGAAGTCGGTTTCACCCTCGACGACGGTTTATTCGGACTGTGGCGCGAATGGCCGGAAGTAGAATGAGATGGCGTGGCGTCCGAGGGTGATTCCTAGCCCACCAAATCGAAGGTTAGAGTCAATACGCGTAAGGGCGGCAGCGACCCGACAAGCTCGGAGGTCGGAAGGGCCAAGATCATCCCCTGCCGGTCGAAAACCAGTAAGGCGGCGTGGTCGGACGTGGTCGGACGAACCCCGGAGGCAAAATGATACCCCTACCGTTCAAGAATGTGGGCATGACCACCGAGTACGCGGGCCTCATCCGCCTGTAGGGCGACCAACTTTGCGTTGAGCACCAGCAAACGGATTGCGGAGAGTTCGTACGATTGGTGTGGTTCTTCTGGTTCTTCGTACCGATCGTTAGACAGCTCAAAACGGACGTTCGTGAGGTTCGCGTGGCAGTTGGGGATGTAACCTCCGCGACCCTGGAATGGGGTCTCGTATCGGGGTCAATAATCGTCATCCAGGCCGCCCGGATGATGGCCGTCCAGGGCCTCCCCGGGATGTCTCAAGGACGGGTCGAGTTCGGGATCGGCCAGAAAGATCGAAAGGCCGCCGCCGAGCTTGTGGCCGCCCTCCACGAATGCAAGTCGACGCCCGAAAAGTGGCACGCCGGAACAGAATGCTCGTCGTAACTGCCGGGGTCGACAAGCCTGTCAGTTCGGCAACGGAGGCGAAGGCGGTTGGACACGCTGACGTTGGTGCGTACTTTGGTGGAATAACGGCGTACGGCCGATGGTCGACTCGCCGCGCGCCCGTAGTCCTCGTCCAGAAGTCTGGGCGTTCGAAGGCTGCCGATTCGGCCCGATTTTCCCCCGCTTGGCGACATTCCCCTTGCCTTTCGGGCGCTCGGCGACAAACATAGAGGTGATAGATCGAGTGACGACGACGGTCGAATGAACGGTTCAACTCTGGTTGAATCGTCCGTTGGACCGTTTCGTCGCGCTGAAAGGGTGTTCGTCGAAGGAACGCCGTTGGATCGTCGGGTGAGGCGACGGACGCCGTGGATGTCGGCCGTCCCGGCCCCGCCGGCGCGTGGCAGGGAGTACCAACAATGCCGCTTCCCACAACCCGCGAGGATTACGATAAGCGCCGCTCCGAGATCGACCATTACGAAAACGTCGATATGCCTCGGATCGCGCAGCTCATCGCCGAAGCCCGCGCGGAAGGCGACCTCAAGGAAAACACCGAGTATCACGCCCAGCGCGAAAACCAGGGGATGCTGCAGGCCCGAATCAATATGCTGAAGGCCCAGTTGTCGGACTGCTACATCGTCGACAAGGACAGTTTGCCCAAGGGCATCGTCGTTTTCGGCGCCAAAGTGACGGTCAAGGACCTCGACGAAGGCATCACCGAACAGTTCGAGTTGGTCGGTCCCGGGGGCGAAGACTACTCCGGCGAAGTCCAGCGGATTCTGTGCGACAGTCCGATGGCCAAGCAGTTGCTGAACCATAAAGTCGGCGACAAAGTCGACATCGACGCGCCGGGCGGCAAGATCCGGTACGAAATCAAGAAGATCGAGAACTAAGCGACCAGACCCGACGCCGAGCCGTCGGTCGATTCACAGGAGATTCGTTCGTGGCCAAGACTCGTCGTGCAGGCAAGCGCTGCCGGTTCACCGTCGACGGCATTTCGCCGCGCCCCGCGTTCGTGGATTACAAAGACGTCGAACTGCTGAAGAAGATGATGAGCGGCCACGGCAAGATGCTCAGCCGCCGCCGCACCGGCAACAGCGCCGTCTACCAGCGGGCCGTCAGCGACGCCATCAAGCGAGCCCGCTTCATGGGCCTGCTGCCGTACGTCGGCGAGTAGTCCTACACCCCCGCGCCGCCGGACAAAGGCTTCCGCATGGAACTTGCCACGACGATGAAAAGGCCCAGCCTTTTCGCGTCGTTGTTTCTTTACGCCTTCTCCATCGCTCTTTGGTGGAACCTCGTCGCCGGCGGCGCCCCTCGCTACTACGGCGAGGACTGGGCCAAGGAAATCGTCTACTACCAGACGTTGCAAACCTGGATCGCCACCGGCGAAGTCCCGTACTACATCAATCACACCTTCCACGGCTCCCGCGGCTTTCTGGCCATCCCCGAGGTCAACCTCGCGCCGCACGTGCTGCTGCTTTCTCGTCTGTCGGTAAACCAGTTTCTCGTCGTGCACACGTTGCTCTTGGTCACCATCGGCTTCGTCGGCGTTCTTCGCCTCGCCGCTTTTTTGAAGCTCTCCTTTTGGCCGACCGCCGCCCTCACGCTGCTTTTCGTCGGCAACGGCCACGTCACGGCGCACGTCGCCGTCGGTCATTCAATGTGGCTGGCCTACTTCCTCTACCCGTTCTGCCTGACTTCGATCCTGCGGCTGGCGACTGACGACCCCGCTCAGTCAAACTTGGGCGAGGCGGTTCGGCTCGGCTTGCTCTTCTCGGTCGTGCTGCTGTTGGGCGGCTTCCACCAAGTCGTCTGGATGCTCCTTTTCCTGGTGTTGGCGGCGGTCTGGCGGAAGCGTTTGCGGCTGCCGGCGCTGGTCGCCGCGGTCGTGTTCGGCGCCACGTCGCTGTATCGACTCGTGCCCGCCGCCTTGACGTTGAAGCCGTCGCATTTCGCCTCCGGCTACCCGTCGATCGGTCTCTTCCTCGAATCACTGCTGACGGTCCGTTCTCCCGAAAACGCCCTGATCCTCGGCCTGCCGACGAAGATCGGCTGGTGGGAATTCGACCTGTTCGTCGGTTGGATCGGCGTCGGCTTCCTGGCGACCGCCGGCGTCGTTCCATTGGTGCGCGGCTGGGCAGATCTCGACGCAACCGACCGCGCCTTCGCCAAGGCCGCCGGCGTCTTGGCGGTCGCTTCCTTCGGCCTATTCTTTATGCCGCTCTGCCTGTCGCCGCTTCCGGTCCTCAACACCCAGCGGACGCCCTCCCGCTTCATGATCGTGCCATTTCTCGTCCTATCGTTGTTCGCCGCCCGCCGCTTGGAAGGCTGGCTGCGCGGCTGGACGATGCCCAAGGCGGTCGAGTACGGCGCCGTGGCGCTGCTGGTGCAGTTCGCGGTCGAGCTGTTCCATCATGCCTGCGTCTGGCGGGTGGAACAGGTCGAACAGTGGGACAAAGTGACGGGGATCGACCTCGCCGTCCGCATCGTACCGCCGCTGGAAGCCGGCGAATGGCGCCGGCCGTACTATGAAACACTGTTCTTTCCGTTGGCGGGCGTCTGCACTGCACTCTTCCTAATCCTCGCCGGATGGAGTCTCTTCGACGCCGTGCGCAGCCGCCGTCGACGCCCAGCCTGAACACAACCGCGCAAGGATGCCGCCGTTGACCACCGACCTCGAAGCCACCTCCAAAGCAACGGCAAACCCACGCCGGAAGCGCCGCCGCTGGCTGCGGTGGCTCGGCGGCGTTCTGGCGACCGTGCTGGTTCTGTTGGCGGTCGGCTTCGGTTGGGTTTACCGTCAAGTCGCCGTCAGTCTGCCGACGCTCGACGGCGAACTGCGCGTCGCGGGCGTCGCCGCGCCGCTGTCCATCGACCGCGACGACCGCGGCTTCCCCACCATCACCGCCGACACCTACGGCCAGGCGCTGTTCGGACT
>JBOFFD010001270.1:0-2199 GCA_051648425.1 Planctomycetia bacterium | reverse complement strand
GCCGCCGCCGCCAGCTCGGCCGACGCGCTGAACTCGTAAAAACTCTTGCCGTGGCGCAGCTTCTGGAACTCGGGATCCCACCGGCCCGCCTGCCGCATGGCCCAAACCGGAGTCCGTTCCACCGCTTCGCCGCGCAGCGCCCGTTCCAAAAGCGAATCACGGCCAGGTTTCGACCCCGTCGTTCCGTCTGCTACCGCCAACCGCACGCCTCCCGTTCGACCAAATTCTTGAGGGCGGCGATGAAGGCGGGGTCGTCGTTGAGACACGGCACCCGCACCAAGCGGCCGCCGCCGGTGGAATGAAACTCTTCCTGCCCTTCATAGCCGATTTCGTCGATGGTCTCCAGGCAGTCGGCGGTGAAGCCCGGTTGCACCACCAACACTGTCTTCAACCCTTCGGACCCCAGCCGCATCAATGTTTGGTCGGTGTAGGGCGTCAGCCACTTCTGCCCGCCCAGCCGCGACTGGAAACAGAGGTTCCAGTCGCCCTTCTTCCAACCCATTTGCTTGGCGACCATTTTCCCGGTGACGGCCGACTGTCGCTGGTACGGGTCGCCGCGCAGCACGTACTTGATGGGAATGCCGTGGAAGCTGACGATGAAGCGCTCGATCCGCAACCCCTCGGCCGTCGCCCCGGCGATGCCTCGATGGATGCTCCGCACGACGGCGTCGACGTACAGCGGGTCGTCGTGGTACTCGGAAATCACCCGCATGGAAGGCAGCACCCGCCGGCCGCGGTAGGCGGCGAACAGCGCGTCGACGGCGCTGGCGGTGGTGGTGGCCGAGTACTGTGGAAACATGGGGACGGCGATGAGTCGCCGGCAGTCGGTCTCAGTCAGCCGTTGCACCAAGCTGTCGATGGAAGGCTTGCCGTACCGCATGGCGAAATGGACGCGGAAGTCGCCGCCCAGGGCTTCACCCAGACGGGCGGTCTGACGCTTCGTGATATCCAGCAGCGGCGAGCCGGTTTCGTCGTTCCACACACGCTTGTATTTGGCGGCCGACTTCGGCGAGCGGAACGGCACGATGAGGCCGTTGACCAACAGCCACCGCACGATCGCCGGCGCCTCGATGACGCGAGGGTCGCTTAGGAACTGCCGCAGGTAGGGGCGCAGGGCGCGGGCGGTGGGGGCGTCGGGGGTTCCGAGTTGCAACAACACGACGTCGATCGGCGTCACGGCGGCTCCGGGAGGAAAAAGCGACGGCCTTCCAGCAGGACCGAGGCTGGCTCGCCGATCAAATCGGTCGAACGACGGTGATTGTAGGAGCCGGCCGCCAATCGGCCCTCGAACCTCCGCCGACGCAACGTCGTTTCGCTTTTCCATCGACCGGAGGTTCGGGTTGACGCCGTCGTCGAGGGGGCTTATCGATCGAGCGCGACCGTTTCCGTCGTCACCCGCGCGTCCGCTTTTCCGCCAAGGAACGATCATGACCGCCAACCCAAGCCGCCCGCTTCTTCAACGAGGCTTGTTCACCGCCGTCTTTTTAGCGATGGTCGCCGTCGCCGCGTTCAGCCAGCCGGCGTACGCGATCGGCCGGCCCGGCGACGCGACGTTGGTCCGGTCGGCCTCCGAAGTCGTCGCGCAGATGCAAGCCATTCCCGAACGCTGCATTCCCCCCGCCCTGTTGGCGAAAGCCGAAGGCGTCGCCGTCTTTCCGGACTTGATTAAGGCCGGCTTCGTCATCGGCGCCAGACATGGCCGGGGCGTGCTGCTCTTGCGCGTCGGCCCCGGCCAGTGGAGCGATCCGATCTTCCTCACCATCACCGGGGGCAGTTTCGGCGCCCAGATCGGAGCCCAGGCCACCGATATGGTTTTGGTCTTCAACAGCCGGCGTGGGGTCGAGAACTTCTTCCGCAAGAACAAGGCGACGATCGGGGCCGACTTGGGGGCGGCGGCCGGTCCCGTCGGTCGGCAGGCCGAGGTCGGGGTCGATTTGGGGCTGAAGTCGGAACTGTACTCGTATTCGCGCAGCCGCGGTTTGTTCGCGGGCGCCACGGTCGAAGGCAGCGTTCTGAACATCGACTGGCGCGGCAACGAATACTTCTACGGTCCGGAACACGCGATGCCCGCTCAGATCGGCCGCCGCATGACCGCCAACCCGGAAATCGACGCCCTGCGGGTGGCGCTGGGCGGCTCGGCCGCCCCCGGCCTGCCCGTCGCCCTGGTTCCCGGCGCCCCGATTCCGGTCCAACCCGTTC
>JBOFFD010001269.1:0-3225 GCA_051648425.1 Planctomycetia bacterium | reverse complement strand
CGGGCGGCGCCGTCGGTCCAGATGAGGTAGATCGAGTCGGCGAGGCCGGTGGTCTTCAGCCAGCGGGGCGGCTCTTTCATGGCGGCCGGGTCGTAGCCGACCACCGTGCCGGCGGCGACCGTCTTCGTTTCCTTGCCGGTGACGAGGTCTTTCGTCTTGCGGGTGCGTTCGAAGCGCAATACGCCGTCGTCGGTGAGGGCGACGACCATCGTGCCGTTCTGCCCGGAGACGTGGTCGACCAAGATCGGCTTGCGACCGCCGGCGAGCTTCACGTTCGGTTTGTCGACCGCCGGCACGGCCAGGAACCGCTTCAACGAGCCGTCCTTGACGCGCTGCACCACCGAGGCGCCGTCGAGCAGGCTCTTACCGGCCTTCAGTTCGGCGGCGCCGGCGGGTGCGTCGGCGTCCTTCACGCCGAGGTTTTTTAGGCCGATCTTGCCGGTGACGATCGAGCCGTCGGCGAAGCCGAGCGCGAAGCGGGCCTGGCGGGCGTTGGCGGCGACGGCGGTCGGCGCGGCGTCCTTCACCAGCGGAGCGGCGGCGGAGGCGGCTCCCGAGCCAAGGTCGACGACCTGAAAGCCGCCGTCGCTGCGGACGATCCAGCCGAGGGCTTCGCCGTCATCGACGGCGAAGGCGGCGACGCGGGCGTCGGTTTTCGGATCGGGGGCTCCAACCGTGGCGGCGGCGGACGCCGGCGCGCCGACTTTCGGCGATAGGAACAGGGGGGCGGCGACCCAGAAGAGGAACACGCAGACGCCGAGAACGGCCAGGATGGTGCCGACGCCGCCGACGGTGATGAGCGTCTGAGCGGCGAAATCGGCGAAGCGAACCGACGAGCGCGTCTTGCGGTCGCGTTTTCGGCCGGTGAAACTGGTCTCGCTCATTCGGGGCGTCTCGCGCTGCGGGTGGAGGAAGGCGGGGCGTCGCGCCGCGCCGACGGGAATGGGCCGACGGCGTTAAAAGTCCGGCTTGATTTCGACCAATTCCAGCGACTGCCGGGCCAGCGCCGCCGTCACGGGCAGATAGCCGTCCTTGATGACGTTTTCTTGGCCGTCCTTGCTGAAGACGAACCGAAGGAACTCGCGGCGGAGCGGGTCGAGCGGCTTGCCGGGGGCGTGATTGACGACGACCAACAGGAAACGCGAGAGCGGATAAGTGCCGTTGAGGGCGTTCTCCGGCTCGGCGGCGCGGAAGACGCCGTCGGGGCCGGCCAGCGGCACGGCGCGGACGTCGGCGGTGCGGTAGCCGATGCCGCTGTAGCCGAGGGCGGTGCGGTCGCTGGCAACGCCCTGGATGACCGCCGAACTGCCCGGCTGCTCTTTGACGGAATCCTTGAAGTCGCCGCCGAAGAGGGCCGCTTCCTTGAGGTACGTGTAGGTTCCCGAAGCGCTGTTGCGGCCGTAGAGGCTGATCGGCTGCAAGGCCCAGGTGGGGTCCGTGAGACCGAGGTCGCTCCAGTGACGGACGTCGTTGGGGTAGCCGGCGCGGCGGTGTCGGCCGAAGAGGGCGTCGACCTGGGCGAGCGTCAAGCCGGGCGTGGGGTTGTCCTTGTGAAGGTAGACGGCGAGCATGTCGAGGCTGGTGGGCAGGGAGACCGGCTTGTAACCGTATTTCGTCTCGAAGGCGTCGATTTCTTCGCTTTTCAGTTCGCGGCTCATCGGGCCGAAGTTGGCCGAGCCGGCGATAAGGGCGGGCGGGGCGGCGGAACTGCCCTTGCCTTCGATTTCCACCTGGACGTTGGGGTAGAACTCCTTGAAGCCCTCGCACCAGAGCGCCATGAGGTTGTTCATGGTGTCGGAGCCGACGCTCTTGATGGTGCCGGACACGCCTTGCACGGGCTTGTAGTGGGGCAGCGCGGGGTCGATTTCAACGCCGGCGCGGGCGGCGGGGCCCACGGCGGGCCACCCAAGCGTCCAAACAACGCCCAGGGCGAAGGCGACGAAGGAAAAGTGTCGGCGGCGCAACGGAGTTCGCGATTCGACGGATCGACGGCCGATCAGCCGTGACCGTCGCGGGCATTCGCTCAACATCTCGACTCCCAAGTCGCATCCCCGAAGAATCGGTGCCAAAGTCGGTTCAAAAGACATCGGCGGCGAAAAACCCACGTTCGGAAAAGGGTTCCGGCGATCCGCCACCCGACCGTTCGGTCTTCCTCGCTCCACTTTCACCAACTATTTACGGCCTTTTGTGAAGAAGTTGTGTGGAACTGGATAAATCTTGTGGTGTCGGTGTGCACTGCAGGAGTCCGTGAGGTTTTTCACCGAAACAGGCATTGTCTAGATGGCAATAACTTCTTCTTGGAGTAAAATTGCGGGAACAAGATTGATCTTCGACTCGTCGTATGGAAACAATCTATGAACCGCCGGTGCGAAGCCGATCGGCGGAATCGTTCGGCCGGACTCCGATCGGAGCCGGCGTCGACCGTCGCCTGCGTGGCGTCGGCGGCGGGCGGCGTTCCCTGGTTGGGCGGGGGACGGCGCGAGGAATCGTCTCTTCGAGGCGCCATCGACATGCGGACTGATACCGTTCAAGAGGCGTCGCGGCGGCTGACCGAACTCGGGTTGGTCTCCCTTGATGAATTGAAGGACGTCCTCGTCGAAGCGCCGGCCGACGGCCGTGAGCTTGCCGACCGCCTGCAACGGCGCGGACTGTTGACCTCGTTCCAAATCCAGAAGCTGGAACGGGGCGAAAAGAACGGCTACTTCATGGGCCGGTTCAAACTTCTGTACATGGTGTCGGCCGGCACCTTCGCCCGCGTTTATCGCGGCATCGACTCGACCACCGGCGCCGGCGTCGCCGTCAAGGTGTTGCGCACCCGCCACACCGTCGACCCCGAGGCGATCCGCCGCTTCGAGCGCGAAGCCCGGCTGACCCAACCGTTCGACCACCCGAACATCACCCGCACCCTGGAAGTCGACCAAGACGCCCTCGGCGGCGCGCATTACATCGCCATGGAGTTCGTCGAGGGGGGGAACCTGCGCGAGTTCCTCGGCATCCGCAAGACCATTTCGCCCGCCGAGACCGTCCGCATGGGCCTTGGCATGGTCGACGGCCTGCGCTACGCGCTGGCGCACGGCGTCACTCATCGCGACATCAAGCCGACGAACATCCTCATCGCGTCGTCGGGGGCCGTCAAATGGGTCGACTTCGGCCTCGCCGGCGTCGTCGAGGGCCAGGGCCAGAAACAGAACTTTTCCACCGAGCAGCGCACCGTCGACTACGCCG
>JBOFFD010001268.1:0-4041 GCA_051648425.1 Planctomycetia bacterium | reverse complement strand
CTGCTTCAGTTCGGTCTCATGGACCGCTTCTGCCTTGAAGCGCAGTTGACCGGCCGACTCGACCACCCCGGCATCGTTCCGGTTCACGACTTCGGCTTCCGCCCCGACGGCCGGCCGTTCTACGTCATGAAGCTGGTCGGCGGCGTCACGCTCAGCCGCCGCATCCGCGAATTCCACGAAACCAAGCGGTCCACCGTCGACCGCGAAGTCGCCCTTCGCGGACTGATGCGCATCCTCGGCTCCGTCTGCACCGCCGCCGCCTTCGCTCATTCGCGCGGCATCCTCCACCGCGATTTGAAGCCCGCGAACATCATGATCGGCGACTTCGGCGAAGCCATCATCATCGACTGGGGACTGGCCAAGCTGTTGAAGCCGGACCCCGAGACCGACCCCGTTTCCGCCGAAGCGTCCGACGCCGACCCCGACACGAAGATCGACCGCGAATCAGCCCCCGCGCCGGCGCCGAAGCGCCTCTTCGAGCCGCTTTCCGATCTGCCGCCCGCCGCCGACACCTCAATGGCCGACCGGGGTCCGACGCCGGTGATGACCGCCGTCGGCTCGGCGATCGGCACTCCCATGTACATGTCGCCGGAGCAGGCCGCCGGCCACGTCGAACTCGACGCCCGTTCCGACGTCTTCGCTCTGGGAACCATCCTGTACGAATGCTTGACCGGTCGTCCCCCGGTGGTCGGCGGCGCGATCGCCCGGATTCGCGATCGCTTGCAGGCGGGCGACTTCGAGACGGCGCGGGAACTCGATCCAACGATCCCGGAGGCGCTCGACGCGATCTGCCGCAAGGCGATGAGGTCTTCCAAAAACGACCGCTACGCCGACGCCGCCAAGATGGCCGCCGACCTCTCGGCGTGGGAGATCGGCGAGGCGCCGTCGGTCCACCCTCACCCCTGGTGGGTCTCGGCGGAACGATGGATGAAACGGCGGCGGTCGCTGGTGGCGGCGGTCGGAACGATCGCGCTGTGCGGCGGAGCGTTTTTCGGGGCGTGGAGTTGGGCGGAGGCAGAGCGGGTCGAGCGGCTGCGCGAGCGGACGGAGGATTTGATCGACCTCGGGCGCCGCGAGGAATCGGGCGGCGACTTGGAGCGGGCGCGGGTGCGCTACTCCGAGGCCGTCGCCTTGACGTCCGCCGAGCGAGACCTGCGAGAAACCGCCGCCGCCGCCCGCGAAGACTTGACCCGGGTCGGCAGGGCGGCCGACCGTCGCCGTCGGTTTGAAGATTTCTTCGAGCTGTACGACGACGCCGTCTTCAACGGCCTGTTGGCGGTCGGCGTCGATCCGAAGACGGCGCGGGCGAACTGTCGGCGGGCCGCCGCCGCCGCCCTCGATCTGACGATTCCCGGCGAGGCGCCGCCGGTCGGCGCGGCGGTCGACGATCTGGCGTCCGCCGCCGTCGACGCCGACGCCGTCCGCCGGCAGGATTGGCGGTCGGCCCGGGCCGTCCTTTTGCTGGAACTCGCGGGGCTGCTGGAACAGGAAGCGTCGGAAAGGGATTCCGCGGACGGCCGCCAGGTCGATCTGGAAGCGGCGTTGCAGTTCCTGGACGGCAACGGCGGCGAACTCGTGGGCTCGTACGGCGCGAAAATCCGCCGGGCGTCGCTGTTGAATGGTCTCGGTCGAGCGGACGAGGCCGCCGCGGAACGACGGGCGGCCGACGGAACGCCCCGCCGCACCGCCGCCGACCATTTCGTACTGGGCGACGAGGCGTTGCGCGTGGGCCGGCTGGCTGCCGCCGCCGAGTCGTTCGGCCGGTCGCTCGACGTCGAGCCGGACCATTTCTGGTCGCACTATTTTCTGGCGGTCTGCCGGCTGCGGCAGGGCGACCCCGACGGCGCGTTGGCCGAACTGGCGGTCTGCCGCCGCCGCCGTCCGGACTTCCTCTGGGCGCACTTGTCGACGGGTGTGGCTTATGCCGAACGAGGCGACCTCGCCTTGGCGATGGAAGCGTTCGACCGGGCGGCGGCGCTCGATCCCGGCGAGTTCGGCCTTTTCCTCAATCGTGGGTCGGCGTTGACGCGGCACGGCCGGTTCGACGACGCGGAACGGGATCTTCGCAAGGCCGCCGAACTCCGCCCCGAGCGCTTCGAGCCGTACGTCGACCTTTCGGAGGCGTTTCGCCTTCAAGGTCGGCCGGCGGACGCCCGCGCCGCGATCGACCAGGCGGTGGCGCGCGAGCGGCCGGCCGGCCGGGCGCTGCTGAACCGCGGCCGACTGCGCGCCGACGCCGGCGACTCGACCGGGGCCGAAGAAGACTGGGCGCGGGTCGCCGCCGAAGCGGTGGACGTGAAAGCGGCCGCCGCGGCGCGCCGCCGGGCGGCCGCGGCCGCTCTCAACCGCGGCGACGCGGCCGCCGCCGACCGTGCGGCCAAGGCGTTGCTGGCCGACGACCCCGGCGACGTTCGAGCGGAGTGGTTGGCGGGCTTGGCGGCGATCCGTCTCGGCGAACCCGCCCAGGCCGAGAAACGGTTGAGTTCGGTCGTCGAACGGTTGGAATCGGCCGCCGGCGGCGAAGGGC
The DNA here is from genome assembly GCA_051648425.1 of Planctomycetia bacterium. GTDB lineage: Bacteria > Planctomycetota > Planctomycetia > Kolteriales > Kolteriaceae > JBOFFD01. The sequence continues at coordinate 1,514 of JBOFFD010001268.1, read as the reverse complement.
CGGCGCCGGCTTTCGACGAAGAGTTTTCGATCGGCTCGATCGTACCCGGGGCGTCGGGGCCGTCGACGAAACAGGCCGAGCTTGGGTTGATGCGGGTCGTCGCCTTGCGGGAACGCGGCTACCTGAGAGCGGCCGGGGGCGACGCCGCCGGCGCGGTCGCCGACTTGACCCTGGCCCTCGACGGCGCCAAGGGGTTGACGCTTCCGCCGTCGGAAAAAGCGGCGATGGAGGCGGCGGCCGCCCGCCGTGGTTGGCTGTTGATCGTCGAAAACGCGAAGGTGGCGCTGGTCGATTTCCAGTCGGCCACCCGCGACCGACCGACGGCCTACGCGCTTGTCGGCCGCGCCTACGTTCGGGCGCAGCTCGACGACGCCGACGCCGCCGCCGACGCCGAAGACGCCTTGAAGCTCGGCCCCCGCCGCCCGGAACTGCTGCACAACGCCGCCTGCGTCTACGCTCGACTTTCCAAGATCGCATCGCTTCCAGCGGGGCGAAACGTTTCCTTTCGCGCTCGGTCGGTCGCCCTTTTGAATGAGGCCGTCGACATGATTCCCGAGGACCGACGGAAGACCGCGGCGCGGGTGCTGCTCGCCGACGCCGCGCTGGAACCGCTGCACTCGTTCCCGCCGTACGTCGAACTGCAACGCCGCTGGGCGCTGGAATAACGACGCACCGTCGCCGGGTTGAAAGATCCGGCCTCTGGTGTTTTCCTGAATCGCTTTTGAAGGGTACCCTTAAGAGTAGGTCGACCCGCGTTGGGAATGAAATGATCGGGTATGAAAAACATTTTACGGGTGATTGTCGTAAGATTACTGATGACGCGGGATGCCGTCGCTCACGACAGCGCCGGTTGCTCGCGCGAATCGACTTTAGAGGTCAGCCTCGAAGAGTTAGCGGCTCGCATGGCGCGCTCCGTTCGTAGGAGTCGGTGATGGCCGGTTTCGTCGGTACGTTGCGTCCGCGCGTCCGCGATCGGTCCGCTTCCCTTGACTGGCGGGCGGCCACGCCGCGCCTTGAGACGTTGGAACTCCGCGACGTTCCCGCCGCCCCTTTCGCCACATCGTTCCCCCTGATCGAACCGCTCGCCGGCGAACGGTCGGCGATCGTCGACTTGACTTCCCTGTTCTCCGACGGCGACCAGCCGTCGACGACGCTTTCCTTCACCGTTGTCGACCGTGAAAACCCCGGCCTATTCACCACCTCGCGGCCCGACGCCGTCACCTTGCGGTTCGAGGCGTCCGCCGGCCGATTCGGCGAAGGCTCGGTCTTGGTGCAGGCGCGCGACGCCGACGGCTTGACCGCGGAGGCGATCGTCTCCTTCCACGTCGCCGATCCGTTTGAAACCCCCGGTGCGACCGATCTCGGCCCGTTGGCAGGACGGACGATCGTCGACGCGGCGTTCGGCGGAACCGACCGCGCCGACGTCTACCGGGTGACGCTGACCGAGCGGTCGATTCTGCAGGCGACCGTCGTCGCGGAACGACAAGGGAGCCGACTCGACGCCTTTCTGAAGA
>JBOFFD010001267.1:0-2752 GCA_051648425.1 Planctomycetia bacterium | reverse complement strand
CGGTAGAAGCCGGCGGGCGCCGACTTTCTGGCCGCCCCGATCGGCCGCGCCGCCGCTTCGTCGGCCAGTTCGCCCATCCGATCGGTCAGCGAGGCGAACCATTGCTGAAGGCCGGCCGCCTTCGCCGCCGTCAGCCCCTGGGCTCGGGTCGTCGCCAGCGCCTGCGCCTGCTGCACCGCCGAGAGATAAACCGCGAGCGACAGACCGATGGTCGGGGCTAGCGCCGCCGCCAACAGGCTGAACAGGATCTTGTTGCGGATGCTGGAGCCTATGAGCCGGCCCGGCGAGTAGTCGGCCAGCTTTTCGCGGAACGACTTCTTCTCGGGCTGCAGGATCGCGACCGCCCGCGTCATGGAGAAGTCGGAGATGCTTTCGGCCATTTGCGTCAGGCGTTGCAGGCGCGGTTCGCTCATCGATCGTTTCCTTGGGCCGTCGCGGCGGCGTCGTTCCATCCGGGGGAAGGCTCGGCGTCCGGCCGAACCACGGCTACACCGATTCCAGGTAGTGAAATTCTTCGGAGGCCAAGAGTCGTTCGAGATCGACCAGACGAATCGTTTCGTCGTCGATCGTCGTCGCGCCGCTCGTATAGGCGTCGACGAGGGAGTCGGGAGCCAGGGCGCCGACCGACCGGTCAAGGGTCGGGTCGACCTCGATCCTTCGCGCGCCGTCGACGTGGTCGACCGACAATCCGCAGTTCAATACGTCGGCGGCGTCGCCTTGGACGGTGCGCACGACGACCAGGCGGGGGAAGCGGGCCGGCTCGGCGGCTGGCGGAACGCGAAGGAAGTCGCCAAAGTCGACGATGGAAACGACGTCGCCGCGAAGATTCGCCACGCCCGCGACCCACGGCGGCAGGAACGGCAGCGGCGTGACGTTAGGCGTATTTCGGACTTCCGTGACGTTTTGCAACGGCAGGGCCAGTTTCAACGCGCCGGCGCGCACCACCAGGCATCGCACCCCCGGGGATTTCGGTTGGCGGCGGGCGAGCACCGTCGGCAGCAGCGGGGGAAGGTCGGCGGCGGCTCGACCCAAGTCTTCGACGAGGGCTTCCAGCGACCGCCGCGCTGGTTGGGCCGGGTCAAGCATCGACGGCGAAGACGAGCCGACGGCGTCGGACGAAGAGGACGAACTCATCAACGCACGTTCTCCTGGCACGAACGGTCGCGGCGGCCCTCCCTGGCGCAATCGCGCGGTTTACGGTTTCTCATGCAACGACGCCCCTCGTACCGGCGGCGACGCTCAGGCCAACTTCTGGACGCAGGTCAACAGTTCTTCATCGTCGTAGGGTTTGGTCAAGTACAGGTCGGCGCCCTGTTTCATGCCCCAGAACCGGTCGCTCTCCTGGCTTTTGCTGCTCAGCAGCACCACCTTCACGCCGTCGCCGAGGTTGTCGCGTAAAAACCGGCAGACCTGGAAGCCGTTCTTTTTCGGCATGACGACGTCGCAGACGACGATCTGCGGAGCTTCCCGTCGGACTTTTTCAAGGGCGTCTTCGCCGTCGACCGCCGTCACCACGTCGTAGCCGTGCGACCGCAGTAGACTGGAAGTCAGCCGCAATTCGGTCGGGCTGTCGTCGACCACCAGCACCTTCACCACCGCATCCTCCTCGACGCCGACCGACCTCGGCCGCGCGATCCTCCGCTGTTCCCGACGCGAAGGACGGCTCGATCCGCCGCCGCCGCGTCGCCGAAGCCGTTCGTCGGCGGTCGAACAAGAACCGCCGAAAATTCGGTCGGCGCAACGCCCTCGGCCGCCGCTTCCACCCCGCTTTATATTCTTTTCCGCCGTCTTTTCTTGCGGAACAACCCTAAGCAAGCAATAGGCCGAACGCGGGACGGCGTCCCGCCGCCGGTCAACAGCGTCGCTCGAAGTCGGAAAGAAACACGCCGTACGTTTCCTTCCACTGGGCCGCCCGCAGCGGTACGTTGAACCGCGATCCCAAAAGGGCGAAATACTTGCGCAGCGCCTCGCTCTGCTGCTTGAAGTACTTGACGTAGGCGTTGCGATGGCCGCCGACGTCGCTCGCCTTGAGGTCGAAGATGGTGGCCAGCGACTTGTCGGAAAGCCGACTCAGGCTCGCTTCCAGCGCCTTCGCTTCGTTGTAGACTTCGCGGGCCGCCTCCAGGCAGTCGGCCGATTCTTCCGCCGAAAACTTCTTGCCGGCGTTGTCAACCACCTGCTTGATGATGTCGCGGGACGTCTGCAGGGCGACCGCCGGCTTCCGGGCCACCGGCGCGTCGTCGATGTGGGCGAGCATCTGTTCCAACCGGAACATGAACGCCATCAATTCGTGGTGCAGGGCTTCGTCCTGCTGCTCCTCCGTCAGCGGCGGAGACTTCCGCAGACCGAACCAACCCATCGACTGCCACCCCCGGCCGGAAGGCCGTGCCAAGCCCTGCGACCCCGTCAAGGAACTCGCGCCACCCTCGGTTCCAAAGAAATTCGGACCTGATCCGAACCTCTCGCCGAAGGCTTCGATCCGCGTCTTCCAGCATCCTAAAAGACGGCTGCTCCGCCGCCAAGATCATCTTGCCAATGCCGACGCCCGATCGGCCGCCGCCGTACTTATTGGGGCGACCGCGCCGTTCGTGCCGGCGTTCGCGCCGCCGTCACTTCTTCGGCGCGTACCGTTTCACCGCTCCCAACAGGGTGTCGGGGTCGAACGGCTTGGTGATGTAGTCGGTGCAGCCGGCCATCTTCCCGCGCATGCGGTTGAACAGGCCGTCCTTGCCCGAAAGCATGATGATCGGAA
>JBOFFD010001266.1:0-2844 GCA_051648425.1 Planctomycetia bacterium | reverse complement strand
CGTTCGACAAGGAACGGACGCGGGGCGGCGGACCACCCCGGCTAAACCAAACCTGAATAGACAGTAGCCGCCGCCGTCAGGCGCCGCGTCCGGTCGGCCGCCGTCCTCGGCGCCGAATCCGTCGGACGCGCCACGCAAGCGTGACGGCTATCAAGGACCATCCCGACCGATCCTTGTTAAGAAACGATTAAGATTCGTTTCGCCGCGTGCAAACCGGGCGTTTCAGCCGGCGGCCGCTTGCCGCGGGGGCGGCCGGGGGTGTACAACCATCGGCGGCGGACGAATCGTCGGCCGCGCCCGCCTAGTCAGTGCGCCCCGTGCGCTTCGCGCCGTTGGAGGTCGTCATGGATCGTCGCCGCTTTCTCAAGAACGCGGGCCGCACCGCCGCCGGTCTGTCCGCGGGCGGCCTTTCCGCCGGCGGGATGCGCTCCGTCCGCGCCGCCGACCTCGTTGGCAAGAAGCCCAAGATCACCTTCTACGGCTCGACGCAACAGGTCTCCGGATCGTGCCATCTCTTGGAAACCAGCAACGGGCTGTTCGTCGTCGACTGTGGCCTGTTCTACGCCGACATCGAGAACCACGAGAAGGAAAACACCGAGTTCCCGTTCGACCCGGCGGAGGTGCAGGCCCTTTTCCTGACGCACGCCCACGTCGACCACATCGGCCGGCTGCCCGTCTTATGGGACAAAGGCTTCCGCGGACCGATCTACGCCACCGACTGCTCGCGCGAGATCGCCGCCGCGATGCTGGCGATGTCGCAGGGAACGGTCGAGAAGAGCGACGACGGAATCCCGCCGCTTTACTCCGAGAAGGCCGCGGAAGAGATCATCAAGCAGTTTCGGACCGTGCCGTACAATAAGAAGATGAAGCAGGACGAGATGTCGCTGCGCTACACCGACGCCGGCCACATCTTAGGCTCGGCGATGGTGGAAGTGTGGGTCGACGGCGCCAAAATCCTCTTCGGCGGCGACATGGGCCCGGACACCTCGCCGATCTTGTGCAAGCCGACCCAGCACTACGGCGCCGACGCCGTCTTAGTCGAATCGACCTACGGACCCGCCGCCCGCGACGACATCTCTTACGAAGACTTCGGCAAGAAGATCATGGAAGTGATCAAACGCGGCGGCAGCGTGCTCATTCCCGCCTTCGCGCTGCATAAGACGCAGTGCCTGGTGTACATTCTGCACAAACTGGCGCAGGAAAAGATCTTCGACCCCAAGGTGCCGATCTACTGCGATTCCAGCACGGCCCAAACCTGCACGCAGATCTACGACAAATACCGGCTGTACCACGACGCCGACGCGAAGGAATTCGGCGGCGACCTGTTCTACCGCAACCGCTTCCGCGAACCGCGCGTCGACGAATCGATGAAGACGCACGGTAAGGAGCCGGCGATTTACATTTCCACCAGCGGCATGCTGGACCACGCGGCCGCCCCGCGCCACCTGGCGGCGATGGCCGGCGACGAACGGAACGCGGTGTTCATCGTCGGGTACCAATCGCCGCAGTCGGTCGGCAGCAAGGTGTCGCGGGGCGACAAAGAAGTCGATTTGATGCTGGAGGAGCGCGGCTCCGACGGCAAGTTCAGCAAGCGCAAGGTGCGCACGACGATGAACCTGCAGGTGTTGAAGCAGAGCGGCTTCAGCAGCCATGCCAAGGGCGAGCAGATTTGCGACTGGGTGAGCGAGTTCACCAGCGTGGGGAAGGTGTTCGTCGTCCACGGCGACAAGGAACGCGCGACGGGACTGGCCGACAAGATCAAGGAAATGAAGGTCGACGCCTGCGCGCCGCTGCGGGGCGAAACGTTCGAGATCGACGCCGAGTCGCGCGTCGCCCCCGGCGACGTTCCGTCGTTCGACTCGGCGCCGAAGAAGGAAGCGGTTAAGGAGTTCTCGCCGGTCGACAAGTAAGGCGGGAAAGACCGCTTCGTTAGCCGCCGCTTTCCTCAGCGGCGCGTCCGACGCCGCCGGCGATCAAAAAAGACCCAGGACGCGCCGCTGAGGAAAGCGGCGGCTAACAAGACGTTTAAGGAGTCGCCTCGAATGAACGCCGTCTTAGTCGCGTCGCTGCTCGTTCTTAGCATCGGGGCGCCCCCGGAGGACGAACTGTTCGAGTCTGAAAACCGAACGAATCTGAAGGGCGGCCCGAAGTCGTCGACCACCAAAGACGACGCCCCGAAGGCCCCCGCGAAGAAGCCGGCGAAGCGCGGCGCGCAGACCGTCAAGCGCGTCGAAGTGAAGGAGGCGTTCGACGCCGCCGACGCGGCCGAGATCCGCGCCAAGGAAGGGGCGTCGGCCGTCGTCAAGGGGAAGGTGACGAGCGTCTTCATGCCGAAGTCGAACGCGCTGCTCGTCCTCAATTTCAGTAAAGACCGCGCCGGCTTCAAAGTGGCGATCTTCTCGAAAAGCTTCGACAAGTGGGAAGGCGGCGCCGACGGCATCAAGCGGCTGGTGCAAGGGAAGGTGCTGGCGGTCGACGGCATCGTCACGCTGTACGAAGGGGCGCCGCAGATCATCGTCAGCGTGCCGTCGCAACTCAAGGTCGTCGAGTAGCGGCGCCGGTCGCACAGTCGTACAACGGTGGTGCCGCCGGACTTTTGCCACGGGTGCCCGATGTCACTGCCGATCGAACTAGAGCTGGAGGACGACGGCCGTTGGTTGGCCGAAGCGCCGGACCTGCCCGGCGTGATGGCCTACGGCGCGACCGCGGAGGAAGCTGCCGCCGCGGCGCAGGCGCTGGCCCTGCGGGTGCTGGCCGACCGTTTGGAGCACGGCGAGGAACTTCCCGCCGCCGGTGAATCATCGCCGTTCCCGGCTCGATCTTAGGTCTTTTTAGCCGGGGTGG
>JBOFFD010001265.1:0-2158 GCA_051648425.1 Planctomycetia bacterium | reverse complement strand
GAACCGGAGGAACTCGCGGCGGAGCGGGTCGAGCGGCTTGCCGGGGGCGTGATTGACGACGACCAACAGGAAGCGAGAAAGCGGGTAGGTGCCGTTGAGGGCGTTCTCCGGCTCGGCGGCGCGGAAGACGCCGTCGGGGCCGGCGAGCGGCACGGCGCGGACGTCGGCGGTACGGTAGCCGATGCCGCTGTAGCCGACGGCGGTGCGGTCGCTGGCGACGCCCTGAATCACGGCCGAACTCCCTGGCTGCTCTTTGACGGAATCCTTGAAGTCGCCGCCGAAAAGGGCCGCTTCCTTGAGGTAGGTGTAAGTGCCGGAGGCGCTGTTGCGGCCGTAGACGCTGATCGGCTGCAAGGCCCAGGTGGGGTCGGTGAGACCGAGGTCGCTCCAGTGGCGGACGTCGTTGGGGTAGCCGGCGCGGCGGTGGCGGCCGAAGAGGGCGTCGACCTGGGCGAGCGTCAGGCCGAGCGTCGGGTTGTCCTTGTGCAGGTAGACGGCGAGCATGTCGAGGCTGGTGGGCAGCGAGACCGGCTTGTAGCCGTACTTCGTCTCGAAGGCGTCGATCTCTTCGCTCTTCAGTTCACGGCTCATCGGGCCGAAGTTGGCCGAGCCGGCGATGAGGGCGGGCGGGGCGGCGGAACTGCCTTTGCCTTCGATCTCCACCTGGACGTTGGGGTAGAACTGCTTGAATCCCTCGCACCACAGCGCCATAAGGTTGTTCATGGTGTCGGAGCCGACGCTCTTGATGGTGCCGGACACGCCCTGTACGGGCTTATAGTGGGGCAGCGCAGGGTCGATTTCAACGCCGGCGCGGGCGGTGGGGCCAACGGCCGGCCACCCAAGCGTCCAAACAACGCCCAGGGCGAAGGCGGCGAAGGAAAAGTGTCGGCGGCGCGACGGGGTTCGCGGTTCGACGGATCGACGGCCGACCGGCCGTGACCGTCGCGGGCATTCACTCAACATCTCGACTCCCAAGTCGCATCCCCGAAGAATCGGCGCCAAAGTCGGTTCAAAAGACATCGGCGGCGGAAAACCCACGTACGGAAAAGGGCTCCGGCGATCCGCCACCCCACCGTTCGGTCTTCCACGCTCTACTTTCACTAACTATTTACGGCCTTTTGTGAAGAAGTTATGAGGAACTGGATAATTCTTGTGGTGTCGGTGTGTACTGCAAGAGTCCGTGAGGTTTTTCACCGAAACAGGTATTGTCTAGATGGCAATAACTTCTTCCTGGAGTAAAATTGCGGGAACGAGATTGGTCTTCGACTCGTCGTATAGAAACAATCTATGAATCGCCGGTGCGAAGCTGTTCGGCGGAATCGATCGGCCGGACTCCAGTCGGAGCCGGCGTCGACCGTCGCTTGCGTGGCGTCGGCGGCGGGCGGCGTTTCCTGATTGGGCGGGGAACAGCGCGAGGAATCGTCTCTTCGAGGCGCCATCGACATGCGGACTGACACCGTTCAAGAGGCGTCGCGGCGGCTGACCGAACTCGGGTTGGTCTCTCTTGATGAATTAAAGGACGTTCTCGTCGAAGCGCCCGCCGACGGCCGGGAGCTTGCCGACCGCCTTCAACGCCGCGGACTGTTGACCTCGTTCCAAATCCAGAAGCTGGAGCGGGGCGAGAAGAACGGCTACTTCATGGGCCGGTTCAAGCTCCTCTATATGGTGTCGGCCGGCACCTTCGCCCGGGTCTACCGCGGCATCGATTCGACCACCGGGGCCGGGGTCGCCGTCAAGGTTTTGCGCACCCGCCACACCGTCGACCCCGAGGCGATCCGCCGGTTCGAGCGCGAAGCCCGGCTGACCCAGCCGTTCGACCACCCGAACATCACCCGCACCTTGGAAGTCGACCAAGACGCCCTCGGCGGCGCGTATTACATCGCCATGGAGTTCGTCGAGGGGGGGAACCTGCGCGAATTTCTCGGCATCCGCAAGACCATTTCACCGGCCGAGACCGTCCGCATGGGCCTTGGCATGGTCGACGGTCTGCGCTACGCCTTGTCGCTCGGCGTCACCCACCGCGACATCAAGCCGACGAACATCCTCATCGCGTCGTCGGGGGCCGTCAAATGGGTCGACTTCGGCCTCGCCGGCGTCGTCGAGGGCCAGGGCCAGAAACAGAACTTTTCCACCGAGCAGCGCACCGTCGACTACGCCG
>JBOFFD010001264.1:0-2969 GCA_051648425.1 Planctomycetia bacterium | reverse complement strand
ACCTGTGCGAGCCGCTCAGCCCCCCGGTCCTGCGGCTGCTGTGGGCCGTCGTGCATAGCTGCGTGGTGCGCGGCGTGCCGGTGACGGTGTGCGGCGAAATGGCCGGCCGCCCGCTGGGGGTGCTCGCCTTGTTGGCGATGGGCGTCACCAATCTGAGCATGAGTCCGGCGTTCGTGCCGGTGGTGAAAGACCTGGTGCAGTCGCTGTCGCTGCAAGATCTGAAGCCGATCGTCCATGAACTGATGACGAAACGGACGGCCCGCGAAGTGAAACGCCTGCTGCGCGGCGTCCTCCGCGAGCTGCACCCGCGCCTGGCCGACCTCGGCTTCGAGTAAGATCGACGAGAACTCGCTTCGTGTAAAATCAACAAGAGCCTCGTCTTACGCCCTGAAAGGTCAGGGCTTGAAATCATCGTGCCGGCGTCTTGAATAATGGAAGTAAGACGACGGGCGGCGCCCGCCCCTGGAGGACCGACGACATGAGCCGATCGTATCGCATTCAATTGCGGGAATCGTTGAGCCGGACGGTGACCTCGGCCGACGGCGTGCAGGCTGGGTTGGAACTGCTCGACGTCCTGCCGCCGGGGGAAATGGCCGAACTGCTGGCCGCCGAACTGCTGGCCCGCGGCTTCAAGCGCGAGGGCGACCGGCTGGCGCGCAACCGCGGCGGCGTCGCGGTGGAAGTCGATCTGCGCGACGGGGCCATCGACGTGCACGTCGACGACTGCGCCGAGGTCGAAATCGTCAAGGCGAAGGCGGCCTGGGTCGAAGAAGGAATCACCACCGCCGCCCACGCCCAACGGGAACTGATCGAGGAAATGAAGGTCGAACTGGCGGAGGCGGCGGCCCGGCGGCAGGAATCGCTCGACCGAAAGACGACCGATCGGTTGGAAGACGCCTTGGCGGACCTGCGGCCGGAACTCGACGGCGTGGTCAACCGGGTGACGGCGACGGCGCTGAAGAAGCGAGCGGCGGAACTCGGCCGAATCAAGGAAGTAAGCGAAGACGCCGCCACCGGCTCGGTGACGATCGTCGTGGAAGTCTAAGACTAGATCTAAGACAGTGCAATGTTCTTTGTCAGCCGCCGCTTTCCTTGGCGGCGGGTCTTCGTTCGTCGGCGCGGCCGCTCGGCGAAAATGGGACGCGCCGCCGAGGAAACCGTCGGCTGACAAAGAGTCGGTGTCCACAACGACATCAAGGACGGGATGAAACGCATGGAATTGGCGATCGGTTTTCTCATCGGCGTGTTGTTCGGTTCGACCTGCGCCGGCCCCATCAAGGCGCTGCTCGCCGAGTTCGAGACCCACTGTTCCGGCATCACCGGGTACATCTGGTTCGGCGCCATCTTGGCGTATCTCGTCGCGGCGATGGAATGGCTGGGTCTGGCGGTCGGTGTGACGGCGTTCTTGGCCTACCACTTCGTGAAGTCGGGACTCGTAGGCAACGTCGCGGAGTGGAGTCGGCCGGTGGGCCGGACGTCGAAGGGGGCGTCGAAAAGAGTCGACGCCCTGCCCGAAGAGCGGCTGGAGGACGAACGGCCGCGGGTGGAAGTGTTGCCGGCGGCGCCGTCGGGGGCGACGGCCGAGGAAGAGTCGACGGGAGTCGTGCCGCTCAGGGAAGGTCCGTCGCGCCGCGAGGAATCGCTGAGCGGCCGGTCTCGCCGCGGCCGATAGAACCCGCGTTGCGGGCCTCCGAAAGTAAGCGAAGCAGCGCTGACACGAGTGATGTTTTCTTGTGATGCAGGCGTCCCGCCTGCATCCTGCGGAAGAGCAGCCGGGACGGCTGCACCACAATAAGACAGGCGCCGACCCGGGGTTACGGGTTGCCGGGCAGTTGCACCGTGCCGTTGATGAGCGCGCCCCGGCGGATGGCGTGGAACTTGAGCGGCTGGTTCTTTTCCCGCTGGTCCCACTGCATGACGAACCGGACGTTGTTGGCGTCGATGGTTTCCCATTCATGAATGCCGATCAAGATGTCGCCGGGTTGTAGGCCGGCGGCGGCGAACGGGCTGCCGGGCTGCACGTCCAACAGCAGAAGGCCGCCGTTGAGTTTGTCGTAGACCGGCTTGACGCGCTCGACCGGCAGTTTGCCGACTCGCAGACCCAGCTTCTGCCACAACACCTCGGCGTCGGACAGTTCCCGGGCGGCGGAGATCGGAAGGTTGAGGAAGGTGGTGTCGGCGGCGACGGCGCCGGCCCGGCGGACCTGCACCACCAGCGTGTCGCCGAACTTGTGAGCCCACAAGATGCGCTGCAGGTCGAACTGCACGCGAACCGGCTGCTTGCCGACCGCCACCAGTTCGTCGCCCTTGCGGAAGCCGGCCTTGGAGGCGGCGCTGTCGGCGTCGACGTTCACCACTCGCATGGTCGGCTGCGGATTCGACGGCGCGTCGATGGGGACGATCTTGGCCGGTTCGTCGCCGACGCCCGGCTGCACCGCCGCCGCCACCTTGACGAAGGTGGCCGGGTCGACTTCCTCAAGGTGCAGGCCGTGGCCGACGAGCGAGATGGGCGAGGCGCCCGACATTTCCAGAACGATCTGCCGAACCTTGACCGTTGGGATGGCGAAGCCGATGCCTTGGGCGTTGCTGCGGATGGCGACGTTGATGCCCAAGAGGTCGCCGTTGATGTTGAGCAGCGGGCCGCCGGAGTTGCCGGGGTTGATGCTGGCGTCGGTTTGCAGCAGGTCGTTGAAGGTTTCGCCGTTGGGCAGTTTCAGGGTGCGGTCGACGGCGCTGACGATGCCGGTGGTGACGGTGTTGTCGAGGCCGTACGGGTTGCCGATGGCGATAACGATTTCGCCCAAAAGCGGCGGGCCGGCGCCCCAAAGCGGTAGGTAGGCGAAACTGTCGGGGCCGTCGATCTTGACCAGCGCCAAGTCGGCCTTGGGGTCGAAGTTGACGACCCGGCCGGGGAAGCTGCGGCCGTCGGACAGTTGCGTGGTGATTTCTTCGACGTTTTCGACGACGTG
>JBOFFD010001263.1:0-2729 GCA_051648425.1 Planctomycetia bacterium | reverse complement strand
CTCTTTGCCTGAATCGGAACAACCCCAAGACTCGTACGGGCGACAGGCCCGGCGAGTCTTGGTCTTTTTCTTGGCCTGACTCGAATCCTTTTAGCCGGGGCGGTCCGCCGCCCCGCGCGTCTTACGCCGACGACCGTCCGCTAAGAACGGACGCGGGGCGGCGGACCACCCCGGCTAAAAAGACGCGGAACTCAAACCGGTGGAGCTACGCACGCCCATTGCACCCGGAAGATACCCAGCCGGCGTGAACCGTCTTGAATTGCCAATCTTGCCAAATCGCTTGCATTCCGGTTCGGCCGACGGCCGATACAGGAAGTAGAGGCGGGCCGCTAAGTGAAACGTGATTCGTCCAAGGATGGACTCATGCCGAATTTCCCCTTTTCGGGCCTTCGCGTCGGCGCTTTATTGACGGCCTGCGCCGTCGCCGCGACGGGCGCCGCGACGTTCGGCGAAGAACCGCCGACCGAGGACGCCGGTACGCCCGTGGTGTTCGAGGACGCGCCGAGCGCCCGCCGCTGGTTCGGCCGGGCCGACGCGCTCTGGCTGCAACGGGCCTACCCCGAAGACTTCACGATCGCGCGGACGGTGGACCGGGCCGCCCAGCCGATCGAAGGGGGCGTGGTGAACCTGGACGACGTCGCCGACGGGTCGGCCGCTCCGGGACTGCGGGCGTGGCTGGGACTTGGATCGGCCGATAGTGGCGTCGAACTCGGCTACTTCGGCTTGCAGCAGTGGTCGCGGGCCGGCGTCGTCACTGTGCAAGACCCGCCGTTCGCCAACTCGCCCTTCCTCGGCAACTCCATCCCGTTCGCCAACAAAAGCTTCGACACCACCATGACGGTGAACTACGAATCGGAGATCCACAACGTCGAGCTGAACGCGCGGCGCGGCGGCTGCTTCAGCGGTTGGAACGCGGCGGCCGTCGGCGGTTTCCGCTACTTCAACCTGGCCGAGACGATCGGCGTCGAAGGGGTCGAAACCTTCACCCGGACCGTCGAGTCCACCCGCACCGAAACCGACAACAACCTGTTCGGCGCGCAGATCGGCGGCGAGGCGTCGCGCACTTGGCTCGACGACCGCCTCGGCCTGACACTGGGCGGGAAGGCCGGCCTCTTCGCCAACTGCGCCGACCAGGAGACCGTCAACGGCAACCGCCCGTTCAACGGCGCCGCCGGCCAGACGGTGCTCGACGCCGGCCGCGGCGCGACCGACGCCGCCGGCCTTTACGAAGCGTCGGCCACCGCCACCGTGCGGCTGACGCGCCGCGTCGTCGCCCGCGTCGGCTATCAGGTGATGTTCGTCCAGGGATTGGCCTTGGCCCCCGAACAGCTCGCCCTGACGGGTACCTCCCTCCGCGACTTCCCGCAGACGCCCCTGCCCGCCGGCGTCGGCTCGCGGCTGCGCACCGACGGCGACCTGTTCCTGCACGGCCCCTCGGCCGGTTTGGAAATCTCGTTCTGAAAGACCGTCCCCGCGTGAAGGGACTTAGAAACGATGGCGAAGTGAGGTTTGGCGGACGAATCGTCTTTGTTAGCCGCCGCTTTCCTCAGTGGCGCGTCTTCTCTTTTTGGCGGTCGGCGTGCGATAAACAACGGACGCGCCGCTGAGGAAAGCGGCGGCTAACTAAGACGGTACTTTGGCGGATTTTATTCAGTTTGCCATCGTTTCTTATTTCGCCACGGTCGAACGACGGCGGCGGGTCGCTTCGTCGACCACGTCGCAGCGGGCGGCGTCGAGCTTCGCGCCGACGGTCGTCGCGTCGCCGAAATCGAGGTGCTCGTCGGTCGCTTGGCGGTAGATCGGCCACTTCGGCTCCGGCGCCGGGTCGGTTCCGTTGGGATCGCCGGTGGCGGCGAACGCGATCCAACGGCGGCGCATGTCGGCCGAAACCGCGCGGTCGACGGGGTCGCCGAAGTTCGTCAGCGACCCGAAGACGAAGCCGATTTCCAGGCCGTGGAACGCTCCCTCCTTGGTCGCCCGGCCGACCTTCGGCACCCGCTGGAAGTGGTACAGCCAGGCGTCGCCGCCGGCCGCTTCCATCCATCGGACCAACCGCCGGGCGGGGGCGCGGAACGCCAGCACGGTCGTCAACCGATGGACCGCGTCGGCGATCTCGTCGGCGTCGGCCGCCGGGAACGCCTTTTCCGCGGCGTCGGCGTCCGGCCCGAAGATCGTCCGCAGCGCCAGTCGGTAGCCGAGCACCTTCTTCACCGGCACGTTGCCGCGCATCACGGAACCGTCGTCCAAGTTGCTGCCGGCCATGAACGGAACCTTCAACATCTCGCCGGCGGCCCACACCTCGCCCGGCTCGCGCGGCAGCACCCAACCATCCACCACCGGACCAAACTTCAGCCCGCCTTCACCGTCGCGCACCGAACCCAGAATGGAAGTCTTCACCGCCAGCAACTGTTGCGGTGTCAATGCGCGCAGGGCGGCCAAGCCGACGGCGTCAGTCGCGTCGACCCCTACCTGTCTTGCGTATTCGATCCCCTGGTCGTGCGCCGACCTCCGCCGTCCCCGACTGGTCGTCAGGTCGAGGGTGCTTTCGCCGAAGTAGCCCGACTGCGCGACCGCCCGATGGAACAGACCTTTCGCCAGCGGACTGGCCATCAGGTGGGTGACGTTGGCGGCGCCGGCCGACTCGCCGAAGATCGTCACGCGGGTCGGGTCGCCGCCGAACGCTTCAATGTTTTCCCGCACCCACCGCAGCGCGGCGAGCTGGTCCATCA
>JBOFFD010001262.1:0-3836 GCA_051648425.1 Planctomycetia bacterium | reverse complement strand
TTCGAGTTCCAGCACGGGCAGTTTCGGATCGTCGCCGACGACCGCCCAGCGGATGTCGCCGGGGACGTCGACGGCGTTCACCTGGAAGCCGGCCGGCAGTTGGACGCGGGCGGCGACCAACGGCGCGCCGGTTTGGGTCAGGCGCAGCCGACCGACGGTGCGCACTCGCTCGGCTTCCAGCACCGCCAAGACGCCGACGGTGGCATTGAGCCGGCCGGCCCGGCGGGCGACGTCGAAGGCGAGCCGCACCGGCCGGGTGGCGTAGCGGTAGGCCGCCAGCACCGGGTCGGCCGCCGCGCCGTTCAGCAGCGGATGCGCCTCCGGTTGCGGACCGCGGTACTGCTCGCGGGCGGTGCGGGCCAGCGTCGGCGACTCGCGCACCGCGACGTCCAACGACGGATCGGCGGCGACCAGCAGTTGGCCGACTTCGCGCTCGGCGTCGACCGGGGCGACTTCAGGAACGGCCAGGGTCTTCCGGGCGTCGTCGGTCGGCGCCGGCAGGAACAATCCCAGCCGAACCTTCACGGTTCCGGTCCAGGGCCGAGCGCCGCGCAGCACCAGTCGACGGTCGGCTCCCTTGCCGGCCAGCGACCAGTCGGCGGCGCCGTCGGCCGAGGCTTCCAGCACCGTCAGCGGCTCGGGGACCGACCACCGCAGTTCGGCGGCCGCCCCTTGCCGCACGACCGCTTCGGCGTCGACGACGATCCGCACGCCGGTCGACAGTACGTCGACGAGCGCGTTCTGTTGGACGGCGAGCGCCAGCGCGCCGTCGCCGCGACGGGCGGCGGGCTGCCAACGGATTGACAGGTCGCCGCCGGCGTGGACGGCGGCTTCCAAGAGGTCGTCGGCGAAGGTCCAGCCGGCGGCCAAGCCTTCGGCGGCCACCGCGGAACCTTTTTCGGGCAGCGTCAACCGTAGCAGGCCGGCGGAGGTCGGTCCCAGGGTCAGCTTCAGCGAACCGGTGCCGCCCGACCGCTGCACGGGAATCTCGAACTTGACCGTGAGCTGGTGCTTTCCTTTGCCTTTCACCAAAAGCAGCGGGAAGCGGGGGTCGACGGGTGGGGCCGACGATTTCTTTTCATCGACGAGGCCGATGGTCGCGCCGGGCGAGGCCAGCACCGCCGGTTTGCCGTCGAGCACCGCGTCGCCGAGCGCCACGCCCGCGATCGGCACCGGCACCGACGCCCAGACGTCGCGGAAGGTGACGATGGTCATGGTCGCCTCGAAGCGGGCGACGCCCCCCGCCGAGCCGGCCGCCGGTTCGATGCTTCCGGTGTAGACGACGGCGGTCGCCAGCCCTTCCACCGACGGCAGCGGCTTGGGAGCGGTCGTCGGGTCGGCGAGCCGCAGCAGTTCCTGGAACTTGGCGCGCGGCAGGAAGACGTCGGCCGCCATCAGCGGATCGGTCCCCGGCTGATACGGCACGAAAACCGTCGGCAGCGGCGCGACCTTCGGTTCGACGGGCGTCGGCAGTTGTTGGGGAATCGCCGGCACGGGCGCGGCGGCGACGAGGCCGGCGTCGACGGCTTCTTCGGCCCGCGCGACCGACGGTCCCGCAAGGCTCGCCGCGATGAAGAACAGACCGGCGACGACGGCTTCACGACGGCCGGCGAGCGAAGCGGCGCCCGCCAGCACGGCCCGCGCCAGGTACAACGCAGCGACAGCGGTCGACCCCAAGAGTAGGCCGTCGAGCGCGAACAGCGAGCCGAGCGGAACCAGCGTCGGCAGACCGAGGGCGAAGGCCGCCCCGGCCAGCACTAGCGTGGTCCGGGCGCGCGGCGCCCAGTCGCGGGCCATCCAACCGAAGAACACCAGGGCGAGGGCGATGGCGGCGGTCATGGTCGTCGTCAGGGCGTCGTTCTGCAAAACAAGGTCGAGAGCGCCGTCGCCGCCGTGGGCGGTGAAGTCGTACGGCGTGCCGACGGCGTCGAGTTCCAGCACCAGCGACAGCAGCCCCTTCGCCGCCGGCGCGTCGCCGTCGGCGTAGAGATCGGTCCACTCGCCGGGCCGCCGTTCATTCTGCGCTCGCAGACCCCGCTCGCCGCCGCTGGCGCCCGCCTTGCGACGGTCTTCATCGACGGCCGCGACGTCGAAGCCGAGGACATTGCCGTTGACGCCGAACGCCTTTTCTTCGGCGACTTCCTTCGCACGGTCGAGCGGAGCCGCGGCAACCGGCGCCGGCATGGGCTTGGAGGTCGGCTTGGGGGGGCCGGGTCGGCCGGCCGGTTCCGCGACAACCGCATCTTCCAACTTCACGTCCGACTTGCGCTTCCGTGCTTCCAGCTTCGGCATTTCGGGATTCGCTTCGCTGAGAGGACGTTTTTCGTAGTAGAACCGGTTTTTCCCATCGACGTCGGCTCGCAACGAGTCGATTTCGTCGCCGCTACGTGCGTTTTCGGCGAGTTCGGACATACCTCCACCCATGCCGGGCATTCCCATTCCGGGCGGGCCGGCGGGCGAAGCGTCAGACTCGCTTACCAAGTAGTTCTCGACCGAAGCCACTCCGTCCGCCGGCCTGCTCAAGTCGCTGGCGACCCGGCTGAACGTGGTGCGGCGTTCGCTGCACGACAGCGACAACAGCTCGAGCGGATTGAAGACGCGGCGGCCGCCGGGGGCGGTGAGCAGGCCGCGCAGGCGGCCGACGAGGCTGTCGCGGGTCAGCGTGCCGGCCGGGTGCGCGCCGCCGTTCGACGCCACCACCGCCTGGTCGCGCGGCACGTACACCCGCCAATCCATCTTCAGCACCGGCACGTTCAACTTCGGCGGCGGCTGGCGGAGCCGACCGAGCGCCGTCAGACCGGCGGCTTCGCTTTGGTAGAAGACGACCACTTCCACGGTCGCCGATCCGTCCGCCGCCGCCCCGGAATTGGCTTCCAATCCCCGCGCCGCCGGCAGGCCGATCAGGAACTCGTCCTTTTCACGGCGCACCACCGTCGGCGCGCCGTCGCGCAGCGCCGCCAGGACGACCGACCCTTCGGGCAGCTTCATCCGCAGGTGTTGCAGGCCCAGGTTGTGGACGATGTACCGCGCCTTCGTGCGCAACAGGCCGCCGCCGTCGACCACCGTCGCCAGTTCGGCGTTCGGGCAGACGGCCGTCAGCACCGGCAGCGCCTCGTGGTTCGAGGTCGACACCTTCAACGTGAATGGCAGTTGCCGATACTGGAACGAACCGACCAGCCGGCCGACCACCGCGTGTCCGGGCAGCGCCGGCAGCTCGCTGGGGTCGATCGTCCGCAGGTTGACGGCGTCGACCATCACCTGCTGATCGTCTTCCCCTTCGACCGCCACGGTGCCGGCTTGGCGCACCGCGCCGACCACCGCCAGCGGCGGCAACACGGCCGGTTCGGCGCCGGGGGCCGGCTTCTCGACGTGGACCCGCAGCACCACCGGCTCGAGCAGTTCGCGATCGAATTTGAGCCGCCAACGGCGACGGTTCTCGGCCGGCTCGCCCGCCGGCACGACGATTTGCGAAGCCAGCGCCGCCGACCCGCCCAGCACCTGCACTTCGGCTTGGTTCTGGTCGACGCCGGTCATCTCCAGCACGATTTCATCGGTCCGTCCGCCGCGCACCTGCACGGCGACGGCGTAGTCGACCAGCAACGCGCTTTTCGTGCGCCGCACCGCCGCGTCGACCACCGCCGCGATTTCCGCAGCCCGCCGCGACGCCCGCAGCGTCCCCGCGACGGCGTCGGTGCGGTGGCGTAGCGCCACCCGCACCTCGGCGTCGGCCTGCGGCACCGTCGACGGCGGCGTTTGCTCGAACCCCTTCAGGTCGACCGTCTGCACTTCCAGGTCGTCGCCGGCTCGCACCAACAGCATCCCTTCCACCTCGGCCG
>JBOFFD010001261.1:0-5623 GCA_051648425.1 Planctomycetia bacterium | reverse complement strand
GCGCCGAGCCGCTCGCGGTCGACGGCGTTTACGAGACCAGACTTGAAGCCCGCATCGACCTGACGACCGAATCGGGAACGCCGGTGGTCGGCTACGCGCTGGACGTGCCGGTCGATCGGTGCGGCGTGCGCCGCCGCGATTTCTACTGTCACTTTTCGTTGACGGCGCCGAGCCGACTCGACGGCGGACCGCACCGCCTGCGGGTCCGCCTGCGCGACGCCGTCCAAAAGATCGAAGCAGAGGCTTCGCTCAGCGTCACCGTCGTCGCCGAACCACAGGGACCGCCACCATGACCGCACCGCTTTTCGCCGCCGTCGTGACGGCCCTCTTCCTCCCGTCGGCCCCGGTCGACCCGGACGACGGCGTCTTCACCGCCCAAGCGTCGTTCCGCATCCCGCTCGACCTCACCGACGCGGAACGCGCCCGAACGAAGGCGGTCCGGTTATTCGTCTCGGAAAACCAAGGGGCCACCTGGAACCTGGCCGGCGAAGGGGACGCGGCCCAGCCGTTCGTCGCCTACCAGGCTCCGCGCGACGGCCGATACTGGTTCAGCGTGGCGCTGGTCGACGCGGCAGGCGTCCAAGCCCCGCGAGACGTCGCCCTTGTTCCGCCGGGATTGAAGGTCGTGGTCGACGCCGTCAAGCCGACGTTGAATCTGAAGCCGGTTCGGTCGCGCGCAGGCCGACACGGCGTCAAGTACGACTATTCCGACGCGAACATTGATCCAGCCAGCCTCCGCGTGGCGGTGCAGTCGCGCGGAACCGGCCGGTGGACCGCCTGCCCGCTGGGGGACCCGAAGATCGGCGTCGCGTGGTGCGACGCCGCCCCCGACGTGGGCAAGTTCCAGGCAACCGTCCGCGACCGCTCCGGCAATACGACCGTCGTACAGGTCGAGATCACCGGCGACCGCTTCACGAAGCAGACCGTCGATGCGTTCGCCCTGGACGTCGAACCCGCCGACCTGCAACCCGTCCCCACCAAGGCGTTGCCTATCGAACCGCCGTCGATCGTTGCGGCGCCGCCACCTCCGTCGACCAGCGAATCGAATCCGCCGGGCATGCTCGACCCGGCGGTCATGGCGGCCGTCGCCGCCTTGAAGGTCGACGTTCGGCCGACTGAAAAGTCGCCGCCGCCCGCGTTCGTCAAAGCCGCGGCTTCCGTCGCCGAAGAGCGCCTGATGGAGCCGACGCCGGCAGATGCGGCGTCGAGCGGAATCGCGGCGAAGTCGACCGCCGCCAAACCGACCAAGGAGCCGACCGCCGCCGCCGACAAGGAAAAAACCACGATCCTTTCCGTCCGACGGGTCGTCGCCGCCTACGAGCTGGAAGCGGCCGCCGAGGGCGTGGTCCGCCAGGTCGTCTTGTGGGGTCGTCACGAGACCGAAGGCGTCTGGCGGAAATTGGGCGTCGACGAAGACTTGAAGTCGCCAGTGGAGGCCGACGTGCCGCAGGACGGCCGATGGGGCTTGACGGTGGCGCTGTCGAACAGTTTGTCCAACGAAGAGCCGAAACTGGACGACGTCGAGCCTGATCTGTTCGTCGAAATCGACACCGTTTCGCCCGCGCTGGAACTGATGGACCCGAAGCCGTCGCTAGGTACGGTGGAGGTGACGTGGACCGCCGACGACCGCAACCTGGCGGACCGGCCGATGACGTTGTCGTACGCCCCCGAGGCGACCGGGCCGTGGAAGATCGCGGCCGAGAACCTGGAAAACACCGGCCGGTACGTTTGGAACTTCAAGGAAGCCGAAGTGCTGGGCCGTTTCTTTCTGCGTCTGGAAGCGCGCGACCGCGCCGGCAATACGTCGGTCGGCGCCAGCCGCGGCAAAGTGTTGCTCACGAACACGCAGCCGAAGGGCCGCGTCGTGGGCGTCGAAGGTAAAAAGTAAGAGACGACCGCGATCCGTCGAATTCCCACCCCCGCCGCCGCAGTCCACCGTCACTTCACCCGCATAAAGTAGAGCGTCGGTCCACGCCCCGCCGCGTCGGCGGGCGCGACGGCGCCGGCGCGGGAGAAGAATGATGTTGGACGCCGCCGCGATCGCCAGCCTGTTGGATTTCAGCCGTGGGCGACTGCTGGGAACGCTGGAGACGATCGAAAAGACGGGCCGGGCGGGCGAAATCCTGGGCTATCGTCCGGGGCCGGGCCGGGCGCACGGGGCGTGGCAGTTCCTGCATGTCGCCGCCACCGACGACCGCGTTCTGAACGTGCTGGTGCGACGATCGACCGCCGCCGACCCGTGGTTGGTCGAGGGGTTCGCCGGCGGCTCGAAGCCCTCGGACGATGAAATTCCCGACGCCGTCCTGATCCGGCGGAAACTGACGGAGACGCGGTCGGCGTTCGTCGACCACCTCCACGCGGCGTCGACGGAGGAACTCGACGCCCTCGTCGAAACGCCGAACCCGGCCGCTCCGAAACGGACGCTGCGGGAATGGGGCGTCCTCTTAGCCTGGCACGAAGCCCACCACCAAGGCCAAATCCATCTGACGCTGAACCTGTTCAAAGCGTCGCACGGCATGACGTAAGACACTCTTAGAACGACGTTTCTTCGATAGCCGCCGCTTTTCTCAGCGGCGCGTCTATTTTCATAGCCGGTCCATGCCAAAAGACGCGCCGCTGCGGAAAGCGGCGGCTAACAAAAAACCAAAAGAAACCAACCGCTCACAATGTGAAAAACGAAAAAGAGCGACGCATCGCTAAGAACGATGTGTCGCCCGTCGTGATTCTTACGGCCCGGCCGTCGTTACTTGGGGTTCGGGGCCGAGCGGGCCGAGGCGCCGGCCGTTTCGTAAGCTTCATCGAATTCGCAGTCGAAGTCGTCGTAGGTCGACCGATAGCCCGGCTGCTTCGAACGCTCCACTTCGCGGGTGAACGCCGCAAGAATCGACGTCTGGATCTTTTCGCGGCAGGTCGAATTGATCGGGTGGGCGATGTCGGCGTGCAACTTGGCGCGCCCGTCGACGTGGCGGGTGGCACGCTCTTCGTCGAGTTTCGAGCCGCACTGGTTGCAGAAGCGCGACCGCAGATGGTTCTTATAGCCGCAGTGCGTGCAGCGGTCGGTCAATTTCCGACTCGGCATCGCCACGAAGCTGCCTTTGGTGCCCTCGATGATCTTGACGTCCCGTACGACGAACGCATCGTCGAAGGTCACCGAGCAGAAGGCCTGCAACCGTTCGTTGTTGTCTTCCATGAGCTTGATACGAACTTCCGTGACTTCCACCGTTGTCTCCTTTGGGAGTCAAGATAGGCTGTTGCTGACGACAAAGACGTTACTCAAATTTTCCGAACGCAGCCGGTCGGCTAAGACCCGTGCGTCGGCGTGGGTGGCGCACACCGCGTAATACGCGCTGCCGCTACCGCTCATTCGGTGGCCCAGGCAATTCCAATCGCCGGCCCGACGTTTCAACTCCGCCGTTTCCGGACAGAGTTCCAGCGCCGGTTCCTCCAGGCGGTTGTGCAGCAGCGAGGCGACCCGCCGCACGTCCCCCTGTTCCAGCGCCCGCCGAACGGCGTCGACGCTTTGGAAGGCCGCCGGCGGTACGAGGCGTTTGAAAACCTCGGCCGTCGAACAACCCGCCGTCGGACATACCACGACGATCGGCAGTTCCGCCCCCGGGACGATCGGCGTCAACTTCTCGCCCCGCCCTCGGCCGACGGCCGCGGGTGAGTAGAAGAAGAACGACACGTCGCTTCCCAATTCGGCCCCCAACGAGGCCTGGCGTTCCTTCGACCAACCCAATTTCCACCACCGGTCGAGACCGGCGATCGCCGCCGCCGCGTCGCTCGAACCGCCGCCCAGACCCGCCTGCAGCGGAATCCGTTTGGTCAGCACAAGCCGTACGCCGTCGTCGCGGCCGGTTTCCCGGCGCACCAGTTCGACGGCCCGCACCACCAAGTTTTCGCGCCCCGTCCCCAGATGGGGAACGTCGCACTCCAACGTCGTCACGCCGGGCGGCGCGGGGTGGAATTCGAGTTCGTCGAACAATGAAACGGCCAGAAACAGGGTTTCCAATTCGTGGTAGCCGTCGCTTCTTTTGCCTAAGACCTCCAGGTGAAGGTTGACTTTCGCCGGAGCGAGCACCGACAGCCGATCGTCAGCATCCTGCATGATCACGGCAGACGGTCCTTCGTTCCGCGCGTCGTCGGTCTTCACCCGACGCCCGTTGAACGTCCTTGTTGCAAATCATTTCAAGGAATCGGTTTAGCTTTCGCGGCCCGTCCCTTGGTTGAGCGGGCGGAGAATAAGGAGGGGTCGTTTCGGGGTCAAGCCGTTCCATGAGCCAAAACGCGGTAATCCTCTCGCTTTGTGAAACTTACAACAAGTAGGGGTCGATCTGGAACTTCTTGCAAAAGACGACGGGCGACGAGCGGCGGGAGGGTGAAGATGTGGGTCGACGTTGAATAGAGGGGATTTCGGCGGACCGGACCGCCGTCCTGTTTTCAACCGCCCCGCACGGCGTCGCCGGCGCGGGGCGGCGGAACGTCGGCGTCAGTCGCGGCGCGGCAGGTAGTTTCGCAGGAACGTCGCGCTTTGCCGCAACGCCGCGATCCGCGAGGCCAGGCTGCCTTCGTAGGCACGGTCTTCGACTTCCACGCACACCGGCCCCGTGTAGCCGGCGTCGGTCAGGAACGAGAAGAACCGGCCCCAGTCGACGTCGCCCATGCCGGGCAGCTTCGGCAGGTGGTATTCGTGCGGCAGCGCGAACGCGCCGCATTCGTCCAGCTTGTGCCGATCGACCCGCACGTCTTTGGCGTGGATGTGGAACAACTTCTCTTTGAAATCGCGCAGCGGCTTCAGATAGCACATGTTCTGCAACACCATGTGCGACGGATCGTAATTCAGACCGAAGTACTCACTAGGCACGTCCGCGAACATCCGCCGCCAGATGTTCGGCGACGACGCCAGGTTCTTCCCGCCCGGCCATTCGTCGTAAGAAAAAATCATCGGGCAGTTCTCGATGCCGATCCGCACCCGCCGTTCCTCGGCGTGCTTCACAAGCGGCCGCCACACCTCCAGGAAGCGCGGCCAGTTCTCGTCGACGTTCTTCTTCCAGTCGCGGCCGATGAACGTGTTGATGCGCCCCAGGCCCAGCATGGCGGCGGCGTCGATCACCTTGTACAGGTGGGCGATGCTTGTCTCGGCTTCGTCGCGGTCGGGCGTCAGTGGGTTCGGGTAGTAGCCCAAACCGCTGAAGCCGACGCCCGCCGCCGCCGTCTTCGCGTGCAGTTCGTCAGCCTTGGCCGCAGTGAAGTCGACCACGTCGACGTGCGTCACGCCGGCGTACCGGCGGTCGGCCTTGCTGGTCGGCCAGCAGCAGGCTTCGATGCAGTCGTACCCCAGGTCGGCCGCGATCTTCAGCACTTCGTCCAACGACTGGTCGGGCAGAATCGCGCTGACGAATCCCAATTGCATGACGAGTTCCTTTCCAAACGGGTGTAAGAACCGTCTTACGTGGTCCAAGGAAGAAAGTGAACGGTGTACAGTGCGTGCATGACCACTAGGGCGAAGACGGCGGCCAAGCAGTCGTCGGCCATCACGCCCCAGCCGCCGGGCAGTTTCTCCAGGCGACAAATTGGGTACGGTTTGGCGACGTCGAACAGTCGGTGCAGACCGAAACCGACC
>JBOFFD010001260.1:0-4128 GCA_051648425.1 Planctomycetia bacterium | reverse complement strand
CGTCGACCCGCCAGACGCGGTCGACGACGGCGAAGTTCTTCATCGGCGCGCGGCCGACCGGCGGCGCGACCGTCCGCAGCGCCGCCGCGAGGTCGGCCGCCGCCGGCGTCAATTTCCCGGCGTCCTGGTGGAACTGCGTCGGATAGAGCCAGAAGCGGTCGTACTCCACCGTGAAGACCCCGCCGCGCTCGTGAATCCCCCCCTTGCGCACGATGAGCGACTGCCGTCCGTCGGCCAACGCCGCCGCCACGACCGCCCATTCCTTAAACGCGATCTTACACAAGTTCATTTGTGACTTCCTTGCACGCCGATCCGAATTTTTCTTTAGCCGCCGCTTTCCTCAGCGGCGAGTCCAGTGTCATTCAAAAGTCGACCGTCGAAGACTAAGACGCGTTGCTGAGGAAAGCGGCGGCTAACAAAGACGCCGACAGGCGCGCTGGGCGGTGGGAACGCCAACCGCTCGAATCGCCGGGCGGGTGTTCTACAACATCAAGGCCGTCGCCGCAGGAAGCCGGTCGGACGCGGGAGGAGAGCATCGCCAATGCGAAACAGCATCGTCGGGTTCGGGGTCTGGGTCGTCGCCGGTGTCATGTCCGTCGGGGTCTTCGGGGCCGAGCCGCCCAAGGGAATGCAGCCGGTCGTCGATCCCGCGAAGGCGGGCGCCGACTACGCGATTCAGGGCGAATACGTCGGCACGGTTACGGAGGGCGAGAAGTCGGCGGCCTACGGCGTGCAAGTCGTGGCCGTTGGCGGCAACGGGCGGTTTCAAGCCGTCGTTCTGCCCGGCGGCCTGCCCGGCGCCGGCTGGAAAGGCCCGCGCCGCACCATCGACGGCGAAACCACCGCCACCTCGACCAGCGGCGGACCGACCGTGGTCTTCGCCGGCGACGCCTGGAAATTGACCGCGTCGGGCGGCGTGGTGACCGTCGCCGACAAGGCCGGCGCGAAGATCGGCGAACTGAAGAAAGTCGACCGGGTCAGTCCCACCGAAGGCATGAAGCCGCCGCGGGGAGCGGTGGTGTTGTTCGACGGCGCGTCGGCCGACGCCTTTGAAGGCGGTCGGCTGGGCGACGACGGCGTACTGATGGAGGGTGTGGCCAGCAAAAAGCTATTCGGCGACTGCACGCTGCACATCGAATTCCGACTGCCGTACATGCCTTACGCCACCGGCCAGGGACGCGGCAACAGCGGCCTTTACGTGCAGGGCCGGTATGAAGTTCAGATGCTCGATTCCTTCGGCCTGGAAGGTAAGAACAACGAATGCGGCGGCATCTATGAAACCCACGATCCCGCCGTCAACATGTGTTTCCCGCCGCTGCGCTGGCAGACGTACGACGTCGACTACACCGCCGCCCTCTACGACGCCGACGGTAAGAAGACGAAGAACGCGCGGATGACGGTGCGCCACAACGGCGTCTTAGTCCACGACGACGTCGAACTGCCGATGGGGACGCGGGCGCACCCGACGCCGGAAGGCCCAGCGCCGGGGCCGATCTACCTGCAGAACCATGGCGACCCGGTGCGTTACCGCAACATCTGGGTGGTCGAAAAGAAGTGACCGACCCGGCGCCGCCGGCCCCCGGCGGCCGCAAGACCCGGCCGACGGACTTCGTTCGGCCGGCGGTCGACGCTCCAACCGTGGTCGGCGACTGGTACGCCCATCCGAAGTGGTACGACCTGGCCTTCCAGGGTGACACGGTCGAGGAGGCCGATTTCGTGTTGGCCGCCGGCCGCAGGTTCACCGGCAGGAAGCCGAAGCGCGTGTTGGAACCGGCCTGCGGCAGCGGTCGAGTGATGGCCGAGCTGGCCCGCCGCGGGGTGGAGTGCGTCGGCTTCGATTCGTCGCGCGAGTCGGTCGACTTCGCCCGCCGGCGGTTGGAAACCGCCCGCAAGCCCGCCGAGGTGTACGAAGCCGACCTCGTCGACTTCGCCCCGCCCGCCGGCGGCCCGGTCGACGCGGCCTACTGTTTCTGCAACACCTTCCGCCACCTCTTAACCGAAGAACAAGCCGTCGGCCACCTAAGATCGGTCGCGCGCTCCTTGAAGACGGGAGGCGTGTATTTGCTCGGCCTGCACCTGCTGCCGCCCGACGCCGATCTTTACGACTGCGAACAGTGGTCTGAATCGGCCGGCGACGCCGCCGTCGACGTGACCTTCCGCGTGTACAAATCGTTCCCGGACGAGCGGAAGGAGTGGATCCGCGTGACGATGATCGGCGCGGTGCCCGACGACCAACTGCGCCTGCGCAGCTACTTCCCGCTGCGATTGTACACCGCCGACGAAATCCGCGCCACGACGGCCGCCGTCCCCGAATTCGACCTCGTCGAAACGTACGACTTCAACTACGACCTCGACGACCCACTCCCCCTGAACGACGACAGCGCCGACACGGTCCTCGTCTTAAGAAAAAAGTGAAACCGATCGGCGCCGGTCGTTCTTGACTTCTTCGACCGTCGTCCGCCTATAACGACCGCCGCATCCACCGGCGCCCTCGCGCCCCTCTCGGTTGAAAGGCGATCTTCATGGCGGTTGAACAGTATCGAAACCTCGTCGTCGGCAGTGGCGAGCCAGGAAAGTATCTGGCGTGGCACCTCGCCCAGCAGGGCGAAAAGACCGTCGTCGTCGAACGCGCGATGATCGGCGGCTCGTGCCCGAACGTCGCCTGTCTGCCGAGCAAGAACGTCATCTTCAGTGCCAAGGCCCTGTCGCTGGTCGACCCCGCCGGCGGCCTGGGCGTGACCACCGGAACGGTGCGGGTCGACATGGCCGGCGTCGTCCGCCGCAAACGCGCGATGATCGACGCCCTCGTTGAAAAGCACCTCCACCACTACCGCGCCAGCGGCGCCGAGTTGCTCATGGGGGAGGCGTCGTTCACCGAACCCAAGACCGTGCGGGTGGCGCTTTCCGGCGGCGGCGAACGGACGTTGCGCGGCGACCGCGTCTTCATCAACGTCGGCTCGCGCGCCGAAATCCCACCCGTCCCCGGCCTTGTCGACGTCGGCCCGCTCACCCACGTCGAGGCGCTGAACCTCGAACGGCTGCCGGAACACCTCGTCGTTCTCGGCGGCGGCTATATCGGCTTGGAGTTCGCGCAGGCGCTGCGCCGGTTCGGCAGCCGGGTGACGATCGTCCAACGCGGCCGACGCCTCTTGGAGCGTGAAGACCCCGACGTTTCCGACGCCCTGCTGTCACTCATGACCGACGAGGGGATCGAAGTTTTGTTGCAAGCGGAGACGCTGAAGGCGGCGGGCCGATCGGGCGACGGCGTCACGCTGACGGTGCGCGTGGGGACGGCGGAACGAACGCTGGAGGCGTCCGACGTACTGGTGGCCGCCGGCCGGAAGCCGAACACCGATCGACTCGAGCCGGCCCGCGCGGGGGTCGAGCTTGACACCCGCGGCTTCATCCGCGTCGACGAAAAGCTGCGCACCACCGCGCCGGAAATCTGGGCCGTCGGCGACTGCGCCGGCAGTCCGCAGTTCACGCACGTCGGCTACGACGACTACCGGGTCGTCCGCGACGACCTCGCCGGGGGCGGGCGGACGACCGTCGGCCGGCTCATCCCCTACTGCCTCTTCACCGACCCGGAATTGGCGCACGTCGGTCTTAGTGAAACCGAGGCGCGGGCGAAGAAGATCCCCTGCCGGGTCTTTCGCATGCCGATGACCGGCGTGCTGCGGGCGCACACCTTTTCACAGACCCGCGGCTTCGTGAAGGCGCTGGTAGGCGTCGACGACCGCATCGTCGGCTTCACGGCGTTCGGCGCCGAGGCCAGCGAACTCTTGGCGGCGGTGCAGACCGCGATGCTCGGCGGTCTGCCGTACACCCTGTTGCGCGACGCCATCTTCACCCACCCGACGACCGTCGAGGGACTGCTGCCCCTCTTCAGCGCCCCGCCGGCGGATTCGTTTTAATCTAAGGGCGGATTAGATCGGGACCGTCGCCGTCGGGAAAGACGTCGAAGCCCCCACGAAACGTCGATCTGTTCCGGTTCCTTTCAGCCGGGGTGGTCCGCCGCCCCGCGACCGATCTTAGAATCAATGGCGAATTGAGGTTTGGCGGCCGAAAGGCCCGACGAATCGTCCTTGTTAGCCGCCGCTTTCCTCAGCGGCGCGTCTTCTCCTTTCG
>JBOFFD010001259.1:0-4709 GCA_051648425.1 Planctomycetia bacterium | reverse complement strand
CTGCTGGCCGCCGGGGGCAAGCCGACGACGGTGTCGCTGTTGGTCGCCGGCCAGCCGGTGAAAATCCTGCTCGCCACGCCCGACGCCGAGGTGCTCGTCGAGCATCAGTTGGAGGACGGCCTCAACGCGGATCAGGCGCAGGACGTGGCCGACCGTTCGTTGCAGATGCAGGTGCTGATGGGCGCGGTCGAAGCCACCGCCGGCGGCGTCACCGTCACCGCGAAGACGGGCGAGACGTTGCGGGCGAAAGCGGGCGCCCCGGTGAAGGCGGCGGCCCCGATGGCCGAGAAGCCGCGCTGGTTCGCGCAGCCGAACGCCGACGCCGACCAGAAGTCGATGGAGCGGATCGCCGGCCTGCTTTCCGCCGGCAAAAAGGTCGACGCGGTCGGGGTCTTCCGCGAACTGCTGGCCGACCGAAACCGCCGGACGCGGCAGACGGCGGTGGAAGGTTTGGCGGCCCTTGGCGCCTTCAGTCCGCTGGCCGACGCCCTGGGCCAGTCGGCGAACGACGACGTTCGTCGTGCCACCGCCGGCGAGCTGCACGCCCGCCTGCAATCCGAACCCCGGCTCGTCGAGCAGGTCCGGAGGGCGCTGTTGCTCGTTTACCCGCCGCTGGTGACGGAAAACCTGCTTGTCTTGCTGCTTGGCTTTTCCGCCGACGCCCAGGCCGACCCGGCGACCTATCGCCGGCTGGTGGACCTGCTTGAGTCGGAAGACCTGCCAGTCCGCGAGCTGGCGATCGAACGACTCAAGGAATACACCGGCCGCGACGGCGGCTTCAAAGCCTCCGACCCGCCGATGCGCCGCCGCACGACGGTCAACTCGTGGCGCAAGTGGGCCGCCGAACAAACCCGCGCCACCGTCCCTCCGCGCCGCGCCAAATGACCCGGTCCGAACGGTTCGAAGCGGCTTCGCCGACAAGCGGAACGTAGGGCGGACGGTCCCCGTCCGCCGGCAACAGACTCGCCGTCTTCGTGGCTAGGGAGCGTTGTTCATGCCTCGGCCGATCGAGCATCGTCCGCATCAGATTCATCCGTCGGTGTATCTCGCCGAAGGTTCGGTCGTCGTCGGAGACGTTACGCTGGAAGAGAACGCCAGCGTTTGGTTCAACGCGGTGCTGCGCGGCGACGTCGAACCGATCCGCGTCGGCCGGGGAAGCAACGTTCAGGACGGCGCCGTTCTGCACGCCGATCCGGGCTGTCCATGTACGCTGGGCGCCGGCGTCACCGTGGGCCATGGGGCGATCGTCCACGGCGCCACTATCGGCGACGACGTGGTCGTCGGCATGGGTTCCATCGTGCTGAACGGGGCGGTGGTGGGGGCGCGGTCGATTGTGGGCGCCGGCGCCGTCGTCCCGCAGAACATGGTTATTCCCGAAGGCTCGCTGGTGCTGGGCGTGCCGGCTTCGGTGAAGCGGCCGACGACCGAGGCCGAGCACGCCGCCAACCGCCGCAACGCCGAACGCTACGTGGATGGGGCCGCCCAATACCGCGACGCGCAGCGGGCCGCCAAGGAGTCGGCGTAGCGCCGCAGCGACCGCGCGGCGGCCGGCGACGCCTCGCCCGCGCGCCAGAGGGCGTGGGCCGTGAAGAGGAACGCCCCCGAATAAACGCCGAGGGTGTGGCGCTCTTCGGGAACGACCAGCGCCACCGTTGCGGTCGTCAAACCGGCGGCGGCGAGTTGCATTAGAGCGAACCAACCGAGCGGCGTGGCTCGAAGGCGACGGACGGCGACGACCCGCACCGCTTCCAACAGGCCGACGGTCAAAACCACTGCGTTCGCCACGGCCAACCACGCCGCGAGGGGTGGCGACGGTCGGCCTTCGTAGGGAAAAAGCTCGGTCTTCGCGTAGGCGTTCGACAGGTGCCGTCGCATGCGCTTCCAAGTCCGCTTGGGATTCTTCGCCGCTTCGGACCAAAAATCGTCGACGGTCGGCGGTTTGGTCGGGTCGTCGCGGACGATCGACCAACCTTTGGCCGCCCATTCGCCGGCGACCCGCTGCAATTCGGCGACGGGCGGCGGGTTCGACGACCAACGATCGAGCGACAACCCCAGACATAGGTGGTAGCTGACCAGCGGCGACAGATCGGGCGTCACGGCCGGCGCCCGCCCGGCCCGCGCGTTGCCGACCATCGTCGGTAGGCAAAGGGCGACGTACCCGACGACCGCCGCCGTCGGCCCGAGCCAAGCCGATCCTAGGAACCGCGTCTGGCGAAACCAGCACGTTGCGAGCGGCGCCGCCGTCATCGCCAAGCAGACCAGCGCCGCCGGCTGGGCGTTCGGTCGGAACTGCACCGCGGCCCCCAGGCAGACTCCCCCAAGCGCGGCCGCAAGCAGCCGTGGCGCGCCGACCGTCGAACCGGCGAGCGACCACGCCGTCGCCGCCGCTCCGACCGCCAGGGCCATCGTTCCCGGCAGGTCCGTCAGCACCACGCAACAGTACGGGACCGCCACCGGCAGCGCCAAGGCGACGGTCGTGAAGACCACCGTGCAACGAACGCCGGCGGGCAGCAGCAGAAACCGCAGTACGAGCAGACCGACGACGTAGCCGGCCGACTGTGCCGCGACGACCCGGTCGACCGCGAAGTCGCCCGCGGCGTCGCGGCAGCAAGACAAAACGAGCGGATACAAGTAGGCGCGAAAACCGTCGCCGACAAGCAACGGCAGGCCGGTCGACCACTCGAGCCGCTGGGAAAGCTCGACGTAGCCGGCGGCGTCGTACACCACCGGTTGCGGATGGCGGACCGCGAACCAGACGCATTGGGCCGAAAGCGCCAAAGCCGCGAGAAGACCGACGGCTGTCTCGAACATCCAGACTCGTGCGTTGATACTCATGCAGGCCGTCCCGCGGACGATCAACGCCGACCGATGGTTGGCGGCGTTCTTGTCGGCTTCGGCACCATACCGGCGAACGCGCTTCGCCGCGAGGTCGATCGCGCGGGGCGGATTTCTGGGATCGTGCCGTCGGCGCCTCGTGCGAGGGTCGCACGGATTTCGTGAATGGGTAAACTTGATTAGACAACCGGACGGCGTCATGAGACAATACTGGAACGTCTCGGCGGGGACGCGCTTTCGTTAGGTGTGTCCGGTCGGTCGCCTCGTCGCTGATCGACACCATAGAGGCGAAATTGGACTCTTGATTGAAACAAGGGAGAATCGAATGGGCCGGCGCCCGCAAACGTGCGACAACCGTGCAAACCGCAACGCTTTGGGCGGTTTGACGCCGCGAATCGAATTCTTGGAAGATCGTTCGGTTCCCGCCTCGACGCTGGAACTGATCACCGACCTCAACCCCGGGGCCGCCGGCTCGACCGTCGCGCCGTCGTTCACCGCGTTCAACGGTTCGGTCTATTTCGCGGCCAACAACGGGCAGTCCGGCGTTGAATTATGGAAGACCAACGGCACGGCCGCCGGCACCGTTCCGGTCGCCGACGTCAATCCCGGC
Source organism: Planctomycetia bacterium (assembly GCA_051648425.1). Taxonomy (GTDB): domain Bacteria; phylum Planctomycetota; class Planctomycetia; order Kolteriales; family Kolteriaceae; genus JBOFFD01. The sequence continues at coordinate 1,264 of JBOFFD010001259.1, read as the reverse complement.
GCCAACAGTTCCGATCCGACGAACTTCACCGTCCTGGGCGACTCGCTCTACTTTTCGGCGGATTCGGCCGCCACCGGTCGGGAACTGTTCCGCCTCGGCCCGGACGGCACGGTGACGCCGCTCGAAATCAACGTCGGCACACCGTCTTCCAACGTGTCCTCCCTCGCCGTCTACAACGGCAGTCTGTACTTCGCCGGCAGCAGCACCGCATCCGGGGTCGAACTCTTCAAGCTCAACGGCTTGACGCCGACCCTAGTCGCCGACGTCAATGCGGGGCCGACGAGCAGTTCGCCGGCCTCGCTGACCGCCTTCAACGGTTTTCTCTATTTCTCGGCCGACAACGGGATCAACGGCCGGGAACTGTTTGAAACGAACGGCACCCTCGCCGGCACCTTTTTGGTGGAAGACATCAATCCGTCGGCCGCCTCCAGCGACCCGACCGGTCTCACCAACTTTAACGGCGCGCTCTACTTCGCGGCGAACAACGGCGTCAACGGCCGTGAACTGTGGAAGTTCGACCAAACGGCCGCCCCGTCGCAGCTCGGCGACATCAACAGCGGAGCCTTCGGCAGCAACCCCTCGTCGTTGACGGTGGTCGGCAACGAGTTGTACTTCAACGCCACCAACGCCTTCTTCGGTTCCGAACTGTACCGTACCTCCGGTGGGACGCCGGAATTGGCGGTCGACGTCCAGCCGGGCGGCGCGGGCAGCAACCCGACCTCCTTGGTGAACGTCAACGGCACGTTGTTCTTCTCGGCCGTCACCGCGGCCACGGGGGCCGAAGTCCACCGCTTCACCCCCGGCTCGCTCAACGCCTCGCTGCTGCAGGATTTGAACCCCGGCACGAACGGCAGCAGTCCGAACTCGCTGACCAACATCGGCAACGTGCTGTACTTCTCGGCCGACAACGGCGTGATCGGCGCCGAACCGTACCGCTTGGTCGACGACGTCGTCGCGTCGCCGCCGACCGTCACCGCCCAACCGTCGACCGGCCGTCAGAACCGATTCATTCCCCTGACGATCTCCGCCAACCTGACCGACGTCGACGGCAGCGAGTCGCTGTCGATCCGCATCTTGGGCGTGCCCGCCGGCGCCGTTTTGACCGCCGGTGCGTTACAGACCGACGGTTCGTACCTGCTGGCGCCGGCCGACCTACAAGGGCTGCGGCTGGTCGCGTCGACTTCTGTCCCCGTCGGTCCGCTGACGCTGACCGTCGTCGCCGTCTCGACGGAAACGTCGAACGGCGCCACCGCCAGCGCCCAAA
>JBOFFD010001258.1:0-1566 GCA_051648425.1 Planctomycetia bacterium | reverse complement strand
AGGTAAGACGTACCACGTCTGCTGCACCGGCTGCCGCGACGCCTTCAATGACGATCCGGAAAAGTTCATTTCGGAGGCGAACGCCAAGCGGGCGAAGTGAACGACGACGTCGTCTTCTTTGCAACGGCCCCCGTCGACGGCTCGTCTCAACCGACGAACTTAACCCCCGTCAGGCGTTCGTAGGCTTCCACGTATTTCGCGCGGGTGTTCCAGGCGACGTCGGGCGGCAGCGGCGGGGGTTCGCTTTGTTTGTCGAAGCCGATCGATTCCAGCCAGTCGCGCACGTACTGCTTGTCGAACGACGGCGGTGACGCGCCGGGGGCGTAAGACGCGGCGGGCCAGAAACGGCTGCTGTCCGGCGTCAGCGCTTCGTCGACTAAGATCAACCTTCCGTCGGCGGTTTCACCGAACTCGAACTTGGTGTCGGCGAGTATTATGCCCCGTTCCAGAGCGTAGCGGGCGGCGCGGTCGTACAGGTCGAGGCTGCGGCGTTCCAGTTCGGCGGCAAGCTCCGGACCGACGATTTCCGCCGCGCGGGCGTGCGAGATGTTTTCGTCGTGGCCGACGTCGGCCTTGGTCGCGGGGGTGAAGATCGGGGCGGGCAGACGGTCGGCTTCGCGCAGGCCGGGCGGAAGTTGGTGGCCGCAGACGGCCCCGGTGGCGCGATATTCCTTGAGGCCGGTGCCGGCGAGGTAGCCGCGGACGACGCACTCGATCGGTACGACGGTCGTCTTGCGGACCAAAATCGAGCGGCCGGCGAAAATGTCGGGCCGACGTACGAACGGCTCGCCGATCTCGGCAAGGTCGGTCGCCAGCAATTGATCGCCGACGCCCAGCGTGCGGAACCAGAAGAGGCTGAGCGCGGTGAGGATTTTTCCCTTGTCGGGCACGCCGTTGGGGAAGACCCAATCGAAGGCGCTGATGCGGTCGGTGGCGACCAGCACCAGTCGGTCGCCTAAGTCGTAGACGTCGCGCACCTTGCCGCGACGGCAGGCAAGCGGTCGGCCGTCGACGGCTCCGACGCTGTACGGGCGGGTGTCGACGACGACTGTCGGCGGCGGGGCGTCGGAAGCGGTGTTGTCCATGAGGTGCGTTTCCCGGCGCCGGCGGAAAAAGGTCGGGCGTCTGCCCGTAAATCGTCGTCGATCGCAAGGTAGAACTATAAGCCGGCGTTTGCCGCGTCCGTTCGTCCGTTGCGATCGGCGCCGTTGGTACGGTCGGAGCGCGGGCGGCCGGCGGTCCATCTGGGCTGGCACCAACTCGCCGGCTAGAATAAACCGGTAGGCGTGCCGGCCGCCGGCGCGACGGGGGCTTTGAATGCAGCAGGCCGCGTGGAACGGACTCAACGGGTGGGTGTGACAGGGAACGACGCACCGCCGACGCCCAGCGTCGACGGCTTCCGCCGAACGACGTTGGAAGTCCATCTTCTTCCGCGCACCGCCTGGGAACAGACCCACGCCTTGCAGCAGCGTCTCGTCTACGAAGTGGGCGACCGCGAACGGCCGCGGGCGGCGCTCATTTTGTGCGAACATCCGCCGATCATCACCGTCGGCCGCCAGGGAAGCC
>JBOFFD010001257.1:0-2825 GCA_051648425.1 Planctomycetia bacterium | reverse complement strand
ACCTGCGGGTCTTTTCGCGCTTCCGCGACCGCGTGCTGCCGATCTACTGCGACCCGCCGACCGAGCAGTGCATCCGCCGGGTCTTCAGCTATGCCTTCGACGACCAGGTGCGGGCGACCAACGGCGGCTACGTGCCGCTTTTGGAGTTCCGACCCATCGATCGGCCGAGCGTGGTCGTGCAAGGGGTGGAAGTCGTCCCGATTCCGTTGATGCACGGGCGGATGGACGTGTTGGGTTTTCGGTTCGGGCCGTTGGCGTACTGCACCGACGTGAACGAGATACCGGAGGAAAGTTGGCCGTTGTTGGAAGGGGTGGAAATCTTGATCTTGGACGCGCTGCGGTTCGAGCCGCACCCCACCCACCTTCATTTCGACGGCGCCCTGGAGGTGATCGACCGGTTGAAACCGCGCCGATCGTATTTGACGCACATTTCCTGCCGGCTCGACCCGGAGGAAGCGGAAAAGCGCCTCCCGCCGGGCGTGCAACTTGCATACGACGGTTTGACGTTGGATTTCTGAAACGCCGTCGAACCGAACGTTTAAGGATCGCACCGTGACTCAACCTCAAGCCGCCGCCGACCGTCGCTCGCGCCTCGTCGCGCTGGGCCAAGAACATTTGCTGCGCTTCGCCGACGAACTGCCGACCGAGGGCCGCGCGGCCCTGGAAGCGCAGATCGACGCCATCGACTTCCCGCTCTTGGCTCGGCTGATGGAGGAATCGAAGCAGGCGACGGCCGACGTCGACGCCGCCGCGGTCGCACCGCCGGAATCGGTGCCGTTGCCGCAAACCGACGCCGACCGCACCCGCGACCGCGAAGCGGAAGCCGTCGGCCTGGAAGCGCTTTCCGCCGGTCGGGTCGCCGTCGTTCTGGTCGCCGGTGGTCAGGGCAGCCGGCTTGGGTTCGAGCATCCCAAGGGGATGTTCCCGGTCGGCCCGGTCCGCGGGACGTCGCTGTTTCAGATCTTCGCCGACCAGCTCCGCTACTGGGAAGGTCGCACCGGCAAAACGATTCCGTGGTACGTCATGACCAGCCCGGAGAACCGCGCCGAAACGGTGGCCTACTTCCGCGACCAGGGCTTCTTCGGCTTGGCCGCCGGCAAGGTGCGGTTCTTCGTGCAAGGCACCATGCCCGCCGTCGACAGGAAGACCGGCAAGGTGCTGCTCGCCGAGAAGGGGCAGGTTTTCACCAGCCCCAACGGCCATGGCGGCTCGTTGAAGGCGCTGCGCGACGAAGGCATGCTGGACGACATGGCGGCGGAGGGCTGCGATCTGGTCTACTACTTCCAGGTCGACAACGTCTTCGCCAAGATCCTCGACCCGGTCTTCCTCGGCCACCATCTGCGGAGTAAGGCCGACCTGTCGGTGAAGGTCATCCGCAAACGCCACGCGGCGGAGAAGCTGGGCCTGGTCGTGAACTACCACGGCAAGGCGTCGATCATCGAATACTCCGACCTGCCCAAATCGCTGGGCGAACAAACCGACTCCGACGGTCGTCTCAAATACTGGGGCGGCAACATCGCCATCCACGCTTTCGACCGGTCCTTTTTGGAACGGATCACGGCGTCGGGCGGGTTTCAATTGCCGTACCACCAAGCCCGCAAGGCGGTGGGCTGCGTCGGCGACGACGGCGCCAAGCAGACGTTCAAGGAGCCGAACGCCCTCAAGTTCGAGACGTTCGTCTTCGACGCCATGCCGCTGGCCGACCGCGTCTGCGTGGTCGAAACCGACCGCGCCGAGGAATACGAACCAGTCAAGAACGCCTCGGGCGAACACTCGCCGGACGTGGTGCGGGCGGCCATGACGCGCCGCGCCGCCGGCTGGCTGGAAGCCGCCGGCGCCACGGTGCCGCGCGACGCCGACGGCGCCTGCGTGCACGCCCTGGAAATCAGTCCGCGGGCGGGTGCGACCGCCGCCGAGTTCGCCGACTGGCTGAAGGGGCGCGGCGGCCCGCCGGAAGTCGCCGGCCCGCTGTACCTTGGCCCGACGTATTGATGAGGTAGACTGAATGAAAGGCTTCCGTCCCTCGTCGGGACGGAAAGCATCCATGTAGGGCGGAACTCCGGTTCGCGACGAAGGGGCGCGGGGACGAAACTCCGATCCGTTCCGATCGGAATGAAATCTCGTCCCAACGTCTGTCGGCGGTTGAACCGGAATACCGGCGGATCAGAGTTCCGCCCTACACAAGACAAAAAACAGGGTGGTCGTCGGGTTTTGACCGACGGCCGCCAATCGACCCGTGCGGTGGAACCGCCGGGCCGGCAACGAAGCAGTCGCGCGGGGTGTGAAAATCGCCAACGACAAACGCAAACTCGTCGGTTACACGCCGAGTTGGCTGAGGACCGACGCCGACCGACCCGGCGGCGGCTCCGAGGCGTCGTCCGCGCGGACCCGGTCGGTAGGATTCGCATGCAAGGAAGGCACAGCAATGGTCCGATGGATGGGCGTGGATTTCGGCGACAAGCGGATCGGTCTGGCGCTGGCCGACGACGAGACGAAGATCGCCACGGCGTGGCAGAACTACACCCGGCGGGCGCCGGAGATCGACGGCGAGTATTTTCGCGCGATCTGTCGGGGTGAAGGGATCAATAAGATCGTCGTCGGGCTGCCGGTGTTGGCCGACGGCAAGGAAGGCGAAAAAGCCCGCCACGCGCAGCGCTTCGGCGGTTGGCTGAAGAGCATTTCGGGCTTGGAAGTCGTCTTCTGGGACGAACGGTACACCACCGTCGAAGCCGACGCGCTCCTCGCCAACACCAAGCTGCCGAAGAAGAAGAAAAAGGCCCGCCGCGACATGCTGGCCGCCCAAATCATGTTGCAGGACTTCATCG
>JBOFFD010001256.1:0-1916 GCA_051648425.1 Planctomycetia bacterium | reverse complement strand
AGGAAGTTGCCGTTGCGGACCATGCGCGGGCGTTCGCCGAGGAAGTCCCAGCGGGCGTCGGCTTGGGGGCCGGTGTCGCGCTCGAGCTGCTTGCGGGTCCAGAAGATGGCCCGCTCGGCGCCGTGGTTGAACCCTTCCGGGTCGAACAACGCGCCCTGGTCGTGGTTGCCCAGGATGACGACGTCGCATTCCATCGCGAGGTCGACGCATTCGCACGGGTTGGGACCGTAGCCGACGATGTCGCCCAGACAAATCACCTGTTCGACGTCGTGCTTCTCGATGTCGTCGATGACCGCGGTCAACGCTTCGTAGTTACTGTGGATGTCGCTGATGAACGCCCACAACGGGGATTCTCCGGAAGTTAGGGGCTGGTCGCGTAGCCGGCGGCTGAACGGTGCGGTAAGGGCACCTTGGGCCGTGCGGGACGGATCAGACGCGCGTCTCGATCAACTAGGTAGAAGCGTCGGCCTACGAACATCGAAGGACGACGTCGGCATTTTGCGCCGACGTTCTACGGCACTATACAGGACGAACGGCGCAAGTGAAGTGGCCGACGACCAAAGCGGCCTCCCGGCGAACCGCCGCCGTCGCCGCCGACGCCGGTTGTTCCGAATCCGCCGCTCGCGCCGTGTTTTGGTCGGAGCGGTGACGCCTGCCGTTGTAGGGCGGAACACTGGTCCGCCCGTGTGGAAACGCGGAGACGAGACTTCGATCGGTCTTCGGAAGGGAAAGGACTTTCGGTCCCGCGACGCTTTCGGGCGGACCAGAGTTCCGCCCAACATTCGGATCCTTCCGCCGGGCGTCGAAGTCGAAATCGCCCCATTCCGCACGGTCGCCCAAGCGAATTCACCGTTTCCCTTTCCGTTGGACGACCCTCGGATAAAACGGCCCCTCCGCGGCGGCCCGCCGCCAACTCGTTCGCGCGAAGGATGATTCGACCATGGTCCGCACCGTTTCCGAAATGCTGATCCCCGGCTACGAACTTTCCCTCGTCGTCGAAGAGGTGCTGGCCGAAGAGGAAAGCCCGTTCCAGACCATCGGCATGTACCGCACCCAAAGCCACGGCGTTCTCATGACGCTCGACGGCAGCATCATGCTGACCGAACGCGACGAGTACGTCTACCATGAAATGATCACCCACCTGCCGCTCTTCTCCCACCCGAATCCCAAGCGCGTGCTGGTGGTGGGCGGCGGCGATCTGGGCACCGTCCGCGAATGCCTGAAGCATCCTGGGGTCGAGGAAATCCACCTCGTCGAAATCGACCGCCGGGTCATCGAACTTTCTCGTCAGTACTACCCGTGGGCCGAGGCGGCGGCGGTCGATCCGCGGGTCACCATCAGTTGCGCCGACGGCTTCGAGCTGCTGCAACGCCCCGAACTTCACGGCCGCTACGACTTGGCGATCATCGATTCGAGCGAGGTGGCCGGCCTGGACGAAACAGCGCCGGCGGCGAAGCTGTTTTCCACCGAGTTCTTCGGCCTGGTCAAAAACGTACTGGCGCCCGGCGGCATCGTAGTGGGCCAGTGTGAATCGCCGCATTGGCACGTCGACTTCATCGTCGCGTCGAAGAAGATGTTGAAACAGAGTTTTCAGAAGGTCGAGCATTTCAGCGCGGCGATCACCACCTACCCCGGCGGTTTGTGGTGCTTCTACTTCGCTTCCGACGCCGTCAATCCGAAGCTCGACTTCCGCGTCGACGCCTTCCGCGCCGCCAAGCCGAACCTCGGTCTGAAATACTACACCGACGCCATGCACTACGCCTGCTTCGCGCTGCCGGCGAACGTGGCCGACCGACTGGCGGCCGTCTGACGCCGGAGGCCGTGCCTCCTACTATTGTCTTTTCGAGTTTGGTGTAGTGATCCGTCTCTTTTTAGCCGGGGTGGTCCGCCGCCCAGCGTCCGATCCTTGGTCGGTC
>JBOFFD010001255.1:0-5647 GCA_051648425.1 Planctomycetia bacterium | reverse complement strand
TTCTCGATCGACGGTCGGCGGCGCAGGACGCGCCGCTGCGGAAAGCGGCGGCTAACGAAGAGACTGGCGGGAACCGTCGATTCGCCGGTTGACACGTCCCCGCCGGCGCTTTATCGGCCCGAACGTGAAGCCGGGGTCCGCCTCGGCGCCGGTCCGTTCGTAAAATGTTCGCAACGACTTCGCAGCGACGGTTGAATCGTCGGGAGGAGCTTCCGTGGTCGCAGTAGCCGGTTTGATTCTGAGCGCGGCGTTGGCTTTGGCCGCCGACGCCAAGACGGACGACGCCGTCGCCCCCACCTACAGCCTCCGCGAGAAGACCGCGGTCGGCGCCCAGGTTCGCACCAAAGCCCACCTGATGATCTACGGGAAGATCCGCGCCGGCGAGAAGGAAGAATCGCTCGCCGGCCAAGCCCTGCTGGAATACCCCGAACGGGTGCTGGCCGTCGCCGAGACCGGTCTGCCCAGCAAGGTCGCCCGCTTCTACACCGACGCCCGCGCCAAGTTCGTCATCGGCAACGGCGAAGACCCCCGCCAACTGCGCGGCGACCGCCGGCTGGTCGTCGGCGACCACGCCGACCACCACCTCGCCCTGTGGGCCGCCGCCGGCTCCCTCACCGGCGACGAACGCGAACTCGTCGAAGACACCCTCGACACTACCCGCCTGCCCGGCCTTTTGCCCGTCGAAGAAGTCAAAATCGGCGCCACCTGGAAACCCGACGCCGGCGTCTTGCAGTCGCTGTGCGATCTCGACCATTTCATCGCGTCGGACGTCGCCTGCACGCTCGAAAAGATCGACGCCGGCAAGGCGACGGTGAAGGTCGCCGGCTCGGTCCAGGGGCTGTCGATCGGCACCGAAGCCAAGATGAAGATCGACGCCGTCTTAACCATCGACGTCGAAGCGAAGTTCATCGACGAAGTGCAATGGACGCAGGCCGACAGTCGCGGCGCCGGCCCCGTCAGCCCGGCCGGCAGCTTTCTGGTGAAGGCGACGCTCAGCCGCACCAAGGCCGATTCGCACTACCTTTCGGACGACGTGGTGAAGTCGCTGGAAACCGTTCCGCCGAACGTGACGGCGATTCTTCTGGACGACGTCGCCAAGGGCTGCCGGCTGCTGTACGACCGCAGTTGGCACGTGACGGTCATGCGGCCGGATTTGACGGTCCTGCGCCGTCTGGTCGGCACCGAGTTCATCGCCCAGCTCAACATCGCGCCGCTGGCCGACCGCCAGCCGGGCACGCGGATGCCCCCGGAACAGTTGCAGTCGCTGATCGAACAGGCCGGCAACGGCAAGATCGAGGAAGTGGTGCGGGCCGACGAACTGCCGGCCAACGCGAACGCCCATGTTCGGCTGCTGGTCGCCCTCGGCAAAAGCACCGAAGGCGCGCCGATGATGCACAAGCACTACCTCGTCACCAGCCCGGCCGGCAAGCAGGTGCTGTACAGCTTCCTGATGGACCCGGAAAAGCAGGACAAGCTCGGCGACGCCGACCTGAAGATGATCCAGTCGGTCGAGTTCCCCGCTCCGACCGCCGCCGCGAAAACCGCCGACGCCCCTCGCTGAACCGGACGCCGCCGCAATCCAATTGGGACGCCGTTCGAACGACCGGCGTCCCGCGTCGTTTCTTGGCATCGTCGGCGGCCGATCAAGGTCGGGTTACGTTTCACGCCGGATCGACCCGATTCGACATCGCTTCTTCACTTCCGCATCCCATCGACGAATCGGCCGAGGGCCGCCACGAGGTCCGCGACCGCGGCTTCAGAGGGAACCGGAAGCCGCAGGTACGATTCGCCGGTCGCCTCGTCTTGCCGCACGAAGCCGGCGGGCGATGCCGTCGTCCCGTCGCCGGCGGTCATCCTCTGCAAGACGGCGGCCCCGGCTTGCAGCAGTGCGGCCCACGGATCGACCGGGGCGGCGACCTCGACCGGGGCGCTCTCCGTCGGCTCGGTCGGCTTGCCGGCGAATTCACGCTTCGCCTCCGCGGCTTCCTCTCGCTCCTCGGCCGCCGGCCGCGGGATGCCGGCCGTCGTCGCCTCCACCGCCTCGATGAACTTCGTCAGCCGGCTGCCGCCGAGATCGACGTTCGCGGTTCCGCCGTCCAGCACCCCCGAGAACAGCGACCGCTTGAACGACAATACCGAAAGCATTCCCTCCTCGATCGTCCCTTTCGCCACGAAGTTGACCACCCGCACCGGCTCGCGCTGGCCGAGCCGGTGGACCCGGCCGATCCGCTGCTCCAGCACGGCCGGGTTCCACGGCAGGTCCACGTTCACCACCGCCGACGCGAATTGGAGGTTCAAACCCACGCCGCCGGCGTCCGTGCTCAGGAACAGCCGGCAGTTCGGGTCGTCGCGGAACGCCTGCACCAGCTTGCCGCGGTCCCGCCCCGGCACCCCGCCGTGGAAACAGACGTGCCCCCAGTCGAGCCCCTCCACCGCCTTCGCCAGCAGCTCTTGCATCCGCAGCCACTGGCTGAAGACGACCGCCTTCGTCCCGGGCCGTTCCAGCAGTTCGCCGAGGACGGTCGTGATCTCCCCGACCTTCAGCCCGTGGTCGGTTTGATCGTCCAGCAGGTAGCTGCTGTCGCAGGCCATCCGCATCTTTTGAAGGGCCGCCATGAGCCGCTGCTTGTCCGCCTCGGTCAGGAACCGGTTCCGCCGCCACTTGGCGACCAGCCGGGCGACTTCCTCCTGATTCTCCGTGTGCATGTCCCGCTGGAGCGGCGTCATCGGCACGAACACCGTGCTCTCGATCCGAGCGGGCAACTGGTCGAGGACTTGGTCCTTCTGCCGGCGGAGCAGGATCGGGGCGAGCGTCTGGCCGATCTTGTCGAGGTCGCGGTAGCCGACGACCTTGCCGCCGTCGTCCAGCTTCTGGTGTTCGTGCAGGAGGCGGAACGTCGGGCCGAGGCGGTGCGGGTCCACGAACTGCACGATGGAGACGAGTTCCTCGAGCCGGTTTTCCAACGGCGTACCGGTGAGGACGACCGCGTAAGGAGAGCGGACCGCCTTCACGCTGCGGGCGACGCGGGTGGACCAGTTCTTGATCCGCTGCGCTTCGTCGAGGATCACCAAGTCGGGCGCCCAGGCGGCGATGGCGTCCCGATCGGAGTGGACGGTGTCGTAGTTGGTGACTTTGAAGAACGGCTCCGGGTCGGCGAAGCCGGCGGCCCGGCTCTCGCGGTCGCCCTCGATGACGCGGGCCGGTCGGCTCGTGAACCGGGCGATCTCGCTCTTCCACTGGTGCTTGAGCGACGTCGGGCAGACGACCAGCACCCGCTCGACGCCGAGAACCCGGGCCATCACCTCGGCCGCCCCCATCGCCTGGGCGGTCTTTCCCAGGCCCATCTCGTCGCCGATCAGGCATCGCCCGGCTCGCGCCGCGAACAGCACGCCTTCCCGCTGGTAGTCGTAAAGCGGCACGGCGAGCAGGTTGTTGAACGCCGGGCTGCGGACGCCCTTCGGGAACGCTTCCGCGACGCGGGCGACGCGCGCCTCGGCGTCGCGGACTTCGGCCAGGTAGCCGGCCACGTCTGGGTCGACCTTCAGGTCCGGGTCATATTTGACGGCCGCCGCGAGGAATTCATCGAACTTCGGCAGCTCCGCCGGCAGCAGCCGCCCGTCCGGGCCGAAGAACCGAGCCGAGAGCTTCCTGTAGTCCGCGTGCGCGTCGACCGGTGGGACCAAGCAGACCTCCCTCCGGGAGCCGTACCGCAGGAACACTTCGCCGGCGTCGGGGTGGTAGCCGGCCTTCAACTCGGCGCGGGCCGTCCGGCTTCGTTCCAACCGGGCGAGGACGAATTCGACGTGCTTGCAGGTGCCGAGCGTGTTCGTGGCGAAGTCCGGGCACGAGCAGGTGTTGTCGCCCGGGGAGGAGCCGCGGATCGTCACCCGGTACGAACGGTCCGAAGCGGGGTTGTCGACGAGGAAATCAGAGAATGCCGGCCGGCCGCCGATGTTGCGGACTTCGTACGCCAGGCTGCGGCCGTACTGGCGGCGGAGCAGCCGTTGCCACTCCTCCAGCGTCATCCCGTCCGGCTTCTGCTGCCGCGAGACTTTCGGCTCGTCGGATTCGGCGCGACGACGGGGACTTGGTTTCGGCATCGACGAATCCTTCTAAGAAACGATGGCGAATCGAGATCGACGACCGAATGGGCTTACAAAGACGGCCATCTGGCGGATTCGCTGGATTTTCCCATCGGTTCTAAGCAGGTCGCCGCCGAAATTGTAGTGGACGCGCGGCGTGTGTTCTCGGGCCTCTTCCCGCCCTCGCGAGCAAAGGCGATTCCCCCGCTCGGCCGGGCTGGGGGAAAGTGTGGGGCGACTGCCATGACGGCCGCCGCCGCCCGATCCCCCGCTTCTTCGACGCCGTGCAGTCCTTCCTACAAAAGCCGGCGGCGGAATGAACGAAACGAGGGACCGAACCGGAGACGGCCGCCCGCCGTTCGGCAATTCAGACCGGCGGCGTCGTACAGTAAGACGGACGGGGAGGGGCGACGACGGTGGCGGACGGCAGGCGGAACGACAACGACGGCGAATCGCAAGGCTCCCTCTTCGACGCCGCCGCCAAGCCGGCCCGCGGCCGCCGGTCCGCGTCCGAGCGTCTCGGTTTCGGTCGGCCCGACTTCAACACGCCGCCCGCCGCCCTCGCCGACGGACTGTTCGCCCAGGTCGTCTTCAACCGCCCGATGCGCACGGTCTACACCTACCGCATCCCGCCGCGGCTGCTTTCGGTTCTCGACGTCGGCAAGCGGGTGTCGGCGCCGTTCGGTCGGGGCGACGCCCACGAAATCGGCTACTGCGTGGGCCTCGTCGAAACCGCTCCCGAAGAATTCGAGCCGAAGACGCTGGCCGACGTGCTCGACCCGCACCCGCTGTTGTCGCCGGCGATGCTCGATCTTACCCGGTGGATGGCCGACTACTACTTCTGCAGTTGGGGGCAGGTGCTCGACGCCGTGCTGCCGCGCGCGGTGAAGGACGAAAGCGGCTCGCGCTGGGTCGACGTCTTAGTACTCGTCGACCCGCCGCCCGACGCCGTTCCCCCCGCCGCCGACCCTGCGACCGACGGTGCGACGGACGGCGCGACGGACGGTCCGACGGAAGGTGAAAAAGCCCTCGCCCGCAAGCTCACGGCCAAGCAGCAGCGGGTGTTGGAGGTGCTGCGCGAACTCGGCCGGCCGGCGTCCATCCGCGAACTGACGCAGTCCGGGCGCTGCGGACCCGACGTCGTCAAAGCGCTGGTGACCAAAGGCTGGGCGACGAAGCAGCGGGTGCGCGCCGCCGCACCGGCGCCGACCGCGGCGATCGTCGTTTCGGACGAGGCGAAGACGCTCGACCGGCACCAGCGGGCCGCCTACGAACCGATCGCGGCCGCCGTCCGCGCGCGCGAAGCCACGACGTTCGTGCTGCACGGCGTCACCGGCAGCGGCAAGACGGAAGTGTACCTGCAAGCCATCGCCGACGCGGTCGCACTGGGGCGCGAAGCGATCGTCTTAGTCCCGGAAATCAGTCTGACGCCGCAGACGATCTCCCGCTTCCGCAGCCGGTTCGGCGAGGTCGCCGTCTTACACAGCCATCTTACCGACGTCGACCGCCACTACCACTGGCGGCGCATCGCCGCCGGCGAGGTGCGGGTGGTCGTCGGCGCCCG
>JBOFFD010001254.1:0-2345 GCA_051648425.1 Planctomycetia bacterium | reverse complement strand
ATCCGGATTCGACGCAGCAAGTCGCCACGTCCGGACCTTCGCTGACGCTACGGGCTCAGACGGACGATGCAACGCCCGTCTCGTCGTCTAAGAGTGAGGTAGATGGGATTCGAACCCATACTGGAAGGTTTTTAAGACCTTTGCCTCTGCCGTTGGGCTACTACCCCGTGTGAATCAGATTCCTTCGATCTCCGCCTTCGTCGACCCCAGTCCCACCAATTCCAACAGCTTGACGGCGTTGGTCGTGGTGGCGACGCCCGGTTGCAGGCGGTAATCGAACGTCATTATCTCACCCGCGGGCGTGGTGGCAAAACTTTCGCGAAAATGGAACGGTTGGACCGCGCTTGCCACCGCCGGGTGGTGCGCCAATTCGAGGTCGTGCGTCGACGCCGCCCCGATCGCGCCGCGTTCGATCAGCCGGCCGAGCACGTGCAGCACGCAGATGCGACGCTCGGCCGAGTTGGTGCCTTGCAGGATTTCGTCGAGCAGAAAGAGCAGAGTGGCGCCGCCGGCGGCCGGTTCGCGGACGGCGTCGGCCAGGTCGACGATCTCCCGCAGCCGGCGCAGCTCGGCGAAGAAGAGCGAAACGCCCGCCGCCAACGAATCGGAAATGCGCATGGACGTGGCGACCACCAGCGGCGTCATCGTCCACGACGCGGCGCACACCACGCCGCCGGCCTGCGCCAACAGCGCGTTCAGACCGACCGCTCGCAGCAGCGTCGACTTGCCCGACATGTTCGACCCGGTGACCAGCAGCATCGTCCCCGGCGGGCCGATGGTCACGTCGTTGCAGACGCGGTCGGCCTCGGGCAGCAGCGGGTGGCCGACGCCCGCCGCTTGCAACTTCGCCGCGGCGCCGCCGGCGACGTTCGGAAACGCCCAGGCGGGGTGGTCGTGTTTCAAGCCGGCCAGAGCGGCCAGCGCCTCGGCGTCGGCGACGGCGTCGAACCATCGGCGGACGTTCGCCCGCTGCCGTCGTTTCCACCGCTCGGCTGCGGCGAGTACTTGGAAGTCCCACAGCAGCACGGTCTGAATCGCCAGAAAAGCGCTGGAAAACCGCAGGCAGGCGAGGTCGCACACCCGCCCCAACCGACGGAAGTTGACCGTGGCGCCGCCGTCGACGTTCAATGCTGCACGCCGGTCCTGCGTCCATGCGACGCCGTGCGGCAGGGCGACGACCGCGTCGAACAGGGTTTCGTAGTGTTTCACCGCGCGACGCCGGCCGTCGATCTGATCGAAGATCTCGTGAATGCGGCCGCAGACCTGGAACGAAACGACGATGTTCGCCATGACGACGAAAATCCAGCACCACGGCGAAACGACGTCGAAGAAGTCCAGCGTCAAAAAGCCGAACAGCATCAGCGGCGCTATGACGGCGTACAGGCGGAGGGCGGGCCGGCGGTCTAGAAAGAAGTCGCCCTCGGCCCAATCGACGAACCGACCGATCCAGCGCGGATCGACCGTAGTCCGTCGACCGCGCCGTTCCAGTTCCTGGCGGGCGTCGAGCGCCGGCGCCCAGTCGGCGACCGCTTCCTGTCGGCGGGCGATCGTTTCGGGGTCGGCGGGGCGCAGCAGCCAGTCGCGCAGCCGAAACCGACCGCCGGAGGTTTGCACCGACCCCATCAGTTGAAACAACGACCCGCGGCCGAAGAGGTCGAGGTCGGCGTCGACCCCCGGCGCGACCGGCCCGACGCCGTCGTCGGGCGACGGCGCGCACGGGTCGGCGGCCGGCGGCAGGTCTTTCCAACGGCGTTCCACGCGGGCGGCGGCGTCGCGGTTCAGCGCGGCGTACTCGGCGTTGAGCCGGCGGCGGGCGTCGGCTTGACGATTCGCCTGCACGAAGAGGATGAACGCGACGGCGGACATGGTTCCCAGCAGTCGGCCGACGAAGGTCAATTCCGGCGTGGCGTAGGTCGCCATGAAACAGAGGGCCGCGAAGACGAAGCTGGCCAGCCGCGCGTTCGACAGGTCGCCGCACCTGCGGGCGGCGGCCGCCGTCTCGGCGTCGAACCGGGCGATTCGTTCCTCGTAAAGCGATGCGGTCCCGGTTCCCGCCGCCCCTGCTCCGACCGTGTCCATGCCGTCCGCGTCTCCATCGTCGTCGTCGACCGCAACAAGGTACGCGAATGCGACGCCTTCGCAAACCTTCGGGTTCATTCCGACGCCGGGAGGCGGGTCCGGCGGTTGTCGTCGGGCGTCCGCGCCGGTAAGCTGGCGGCGGCGGCGGACGTTCGGCTTCGCCGCCCTTGGGCAACCAGCGGAAGGATTCGGGATGGGACGGTTCGACGGCAAGGTCGGCGTGGTGATGGGGGTGGCTAACGACCACAGCATCGCGTGGTCGATCA
>JBOFFD010001253.1:0-5354 GCA_051648425.1 Planctomycetia bacterium | reverse complement strand
GTCTCGGCCACAATGCCCCCTTCGATCCCGTTCCGAAACCGTCCAGAAACCGTTCGTCGTCCGCGCGGAAAAGCGTTCGGACGCCGGCCGGCCGACCTTTTCCGTTCTACGGATCGGGGTTTCGGAAGGTGCGGGGCGGTCCGGGAAAATCACGCCGGGCGGGCGGCGCCTGTCGGCTTTTCAGGAATCGTCTGGTTCAGGCGGCGACAAGTCGCGCGAACGGATTCTTCCCGGTTCAACGACCGTGAAGCGGCCTGCCCAGTCGGTCCGCGATTGAATCGCCGCCGAGATTTGCTCCGCCAGAACAGTTGAAACGTTCATGGGAAGGCGGAAAAGTACAATGCCGCAAGACGCCTGCAGACCGGTGCGAACAGCGTGAACGGCGATTTGGCCGAAATCCTTGTCGAACGTCAGCAGGATTCGATCATCCTGGACGGCGCGTGCAAGAACTTCCAAGTCGTCGATGCCCGGCGCTTCCGTCCTTATCCAGGCGACGTCGTGACCCTCCGCCCGAAGCCGATCGACAGCGTCGGCAGAGAAGTTTTCATCCGCCAGGAATCGCGTCTTCGACTCGTCTCAACGGAAAGGCGTAGACCCGTTCCTGGCTCGATAGCTCGCTGGCGAAGGCCAAGCACGCGAGAATGTCTTCGTGCGACAAACCGGGATAGTTCCGCAGGATTTCCTCTTCGGTCCATTCGCCCGCCAGTAGACTCAGCACGAAGTCGACGCCGAGCCTCGTCCCTTTGACGCACGGCTTGCCGACGAGCACGGCGGGATTCTGAACGATCCGTTCCTTCCAGTCCATTTCGGGAACTCCTTTCTCGTTCACCGCGGAAACGGCGGTCCGTTCTGGTTTACCGGACTTCGATCGGCGGTGCCCATTGTTCGATCTTACGGAACTCAAGCCGTGTGTCGGCCCCGGTGTATTTCAGGGCGATCCGGCCGCGGAGGTAGAAGAGCCTCGGGTCGGCGTGTTCGGCCGTCTTGCGGCCGTCGACCCAGGTTTCGACGTGCCCGGCGCGGGTGGCGATTTCCAGGATCGTCCATTCGCCGGGCTTCGTTTCGACCGTCGAGGGTTGCAACAGTTTCCAGCCGGCGTCCATGATCGTCCCAAGGGAACCGGTGCGCCGACCTTCGACCGACGACGGGCCGGCCTGAAGGTGCGCCTCGTAGCCGAGCATTTCCACCTTGTCGTTCCGCTCGAACGGCACCTTCAAAACGACGCCGCCTTCGCCGCCCTTGTTAAGGCGGAATTCGCAGCGGACCCGTTCGCCGACGCCGACGGAATCGGGTCGGTCGAGGAACAGCCCGCTCGGCTTGCCCGAACCGACGAGCAGACCGTTTTCGACGCGCCACCCGTCGGCGACGCCGGGTTGCGGCACCCAACCGTTCAAATCGCGGCCGTTGAAGAGCGGCGTCCACGTCCCCGGCTCCTCGGGTGCGGCTGGGTTTGCACTCGGAACGGACGCCTGCGGCATCGAATCGGGCAGACCGGGAGGCCCGCTCGGCCCGACGCTGGTCGGGTCGAGAGGCGCGCCCAGCCCGCCGGGGGCCGCGCCGGGCGCTTCCAGCGGCGCCGGCGGCGCCATGCCCATCCCCGGTCTCCCGGCGCCGATGCCGGCGGGCGGCAAATCGTGAATCCCGACGAGTCCGCGCGGCCACGTCGCCGCCCGCATTTCGTTCGGACCCAAGTTCAACACCACGCCGTCGAGCCATTGCCCCTCCTTGTCGAGGAAGGTGACGTGGTTCGTTCCGACCGGCACGGAAACGGTCAGGGCCGAGCGGGGCGGAAGAACGACGCGGCCGCCGTTGAGAATCGTTTCGACGTTCGGATCGTCGGTCCGCAGGATCAACATCGCCTGGTCGCCGACCATTTTCGTAGGCAGTCGTTTGTACTCGTTGACTTGGTTCAGCAGCGCCAAACCGTTGACCGTCGCGAGCACGAAGGCGGCGGTCGCGAACCGGTGGAACCTTTCGGCGGCGCGCGACGCTACCCGCCGGCGGGCCAACCACGCGGCCGTCCAGCCGCCGACCATCGCCCACCCCAGGCCGGCCGCGATCAGCAGATGAACCGCCTTCTGATCGGACTGCGGTAGATCGCGCGCCAAGAACAGTATTCCGCCTTCCAGGAGCAGCATCAACGCCGCCATGCCTACGACCGCCGCCGTCCACCGCAGCCACCCCGCCTTGGCGGGAGCGGTCGTCGGAGCCTTCGGCGGCGCCTTTTTGCTCGCGTCCGCCGGAGCCGACCAGCCGCCGGCCAGCCGGTCGGCCAGACCGTCGGCGACCGCGCGGGCGGTCTGAAACCGATCGTCGGCGTTCTTCGCGTGCAACTTGGCGATGAAGTCGCAAAGCCAGGCCGGCGTTTCCGGCATGATCTCGCCGAGCGGACGGGGGTCGTCGTCGCACACTCGCTTCATCACGGCGAGCGTGGTCGGGGCGCGGAACGGCGGCCGGCCGCCGACCATCGTGTACAGCACGCTGCCCAGGCTGAAGAGGTCGGTGCGCGGGTCGACGGCGTCGCCGCGCGCCTGTTCGGGGGCCATGTAAAGCGGGGTGCCCGCCACCACGCCGCTTTGCGTCAGGCTGGCGTCGTCGGCGGCGCGGGCCAAGCCGAAGTCGGTGATCTTCACCTTTTGCTCGAGACCGTTTTCCAGCAGGATGTTCGCCGGCTTGACGTCGCGGTGGACTAGCCCTCGGTCGTGGGCGGCGGCCAGGCTTTCCGCGACCTGCCGGCCAATCCGCAGCACTTCGGCGAGGTCGAGCGGCCCCTCTTGGTCGAGCCGCTGCTGCAACGTCTGCCCGGCGACGTATTCCATGACCAGATGCGGCACCGGCTTCTCTTCGACGGCGTAAATGGCGACGACGTTTTCGTGCTTGACGGCCGCCGCCGCGCGGGCTTCGCGCAGAAACCGCTTGCGCGCCGGCGAGGTCGCCGCCAGGCGGGTCGCCAGCGCCTTGACGGCCACCACCCGGTGCAGTTTTTCGTCGAACGCCTTCAGCACGACGCCGAAGCCGCCGCGCCCCAAGACTTCCGTGATTTCGTAGTGGCCGAGCCGACCGATGGAGCCCGGCTTGGTCGACGGTTCGAGGAAATCGAGCGGATCGTCGTCGTCTTCGGCCGACGACTCAACGCCGACGGTCGCCGAGCGCCGCCGCGAAGCGCCGGCCGAAGCGGGGGCGTCGACGGAGACGTCCGGCGGCAGCGCCGCGACGGCCGGCTTTTCCAAGAAATCGCCGGCGGTTTCATGCCGCCGCAACAACGAATCGATCCGCCGCCGGCGTTCGGGGTTGAGGCAGGCGTGGTCGAGATAGGCCGAACGCGCGACCGGATCGGTGATTTCCAGCGCGGCGGCGAAGATTTCCAGTTCACTCATGGACCGGCTCCGGTTCGATGACGAGCCGCCCGGCATGGGCGGAGTTGGCGTCCAACGAGCAGTGCGCCGTTTCAGGTCGGAACGCGCGGGAATTTTTCCGCCGACCGGAAAAATCCTACGCTCCGCGTCACTCGTCGCCGCCGAGTTCCGCCAAGAGCCACGAGCGGGCGTAGGACCAGTAGGCGTCGGCGGTGCGCGAGGCGACGCCCAAGACCTCGGCCGCCTCTTTCAGCGTCAGGCCGCCGAAGTAGCGCAGGTGGACCAGTTTCGCCGGCATCGGCTCCAGTCGGCCGAGCTTTTCCAGGGCTTCGTCGAGCGCCAACAGGTCGTCGCGCGGTTCGACGACCGCCGCGTCGACGTCGAATTCGACCCGCGTGAAATCGCCGCCGTGCTTGCGTCGCCGCCGGCGGCGCGCCCGTTCGATGAGCAGCCGCCGCATCGCCTCGGCCGCCGCCGCGAAAAAGTGGCCCCGCCCGTTCCACGCCGGGCCGGCGTCGTCGCCCACCAGCCGCAGATAGGCTTCGTGCACCAGCGCCGTCGGTTGCAGCGTCTGCCCGGGGTTTTCGCGGGCCAGCCGCCGCGCCGCCAGTTTGCGAAGTTCGGTGTAAACCAACGGCAGCAATTCATCGGCCGCCGACGGCTCGCCGCGATCGACCGCCTGCAACAGCCGGGTGACGTCGTTCATGATCCAGCCACGATAGCCGCGCGACCGACCGTTCGCAAGCCGACGGGCCGGTTCCACCGCGAAGATCCCCGGTCGTTCGCCGTCGGCCGGCCGTCTTTACACTAGGCCGAACAGACGATGTGAAGCATAAGGTCGCGCGAGGGCCGCCAAGCAATTTTCTTCAAATCTACACAAGTCGCGCGGAACCGCGCGACTATGAACCTCCGACGTCGCGATGTCCGTCGTTCTTCGACCGGCCGGCTGAAGAACTGTATCTCACCAGAACATGATCTTACGGGAACATTAAGAAATGCATGACATCGTCGACACCGCCGTAGCGGCCGGTTCGTTCAACACCCTGGCCGCCGCCGTGACCGCGGCCGGCCTTGTTCCGACCCTCAAAGGCCCCGGCCCTTTCACCGTCTTCGCCCCCACGGACGACGCCTTCGCCAAACTGCCCGCCGGCACCGTCGAGGCGCTGCTCGCCGACATTCCCAAGTTGACGAGCATCCTCACCTATCACGTCGTCGCCGGCAAGGTCATGGCCGCCGACGTCGTTACGATGGACGGAAAGTCGGCCAAGACCGTCAACGGCGCCGACGTGAAAATCAGCACCGCCGGCGGCGTCAAACTGAACGGCTCCGCCGTCGTCGTCAAGACCGACATCGAATGCACCAACGGCGTCATCCACGTCATCGACGCCGTCATTATGCCCCCCGGCTGACTCCCGCGCTTCGCGTCTTAAAAACGCTTTGCACTGAAAACGAAAAAGCCCGACGGTTTCGGCCGTCGGGCTTTTGGTTTTTGATTCTTTTTCAGATCGGTCGATTCAGCTCGTTTTCAACCCCAGCGGATCAGGCCCGGCTCGAAGACGTGCGGCAAGTGCTTGTGCCGCGGTACGACGCGCACCGAGTAGCCATGCTGCCCGCTCGCCCGGCAGGTGATCGTCCCCTCGAACACGAACGACGGCGAACCGACGGCGCCGCTCTTTCCGTCAAGCGCCATCGGCGACGCCTGCGCCGTTTGAATCGCGCCGGCGGCGTCTACGTCGCCGTGGTACAACTCCACCGTCACGTCGTCCGGCTTCAGATCGCCCAATCGCACCTTCGCGGTGACTTGCATCTTCGCGCCGACGCGGATGTCGCCCTCGGTCTTCGACTGCACCGACTCCACCTGTACGCCCGGCCATTGGGCGTAGATCGTCCGCAGCCACGCCGCCAGTTCCGAACCGGCCGCGAGGTTGTCGCGCGTCAAGTCCTGGTAGCGCGTCGCCGACGGCATGTAGAACCGGTCGGCGTATTCCGCCACCATCC
>JBOFFD010001252.1:0-8028 GCA_051648425.1 Planctomycetia bacterium | reverse complement strand
GTTGACGTACGACGAAGATCGGGCGCCGCTGCGGAAAGCGGCGGCTAACGAAGACGCCCCGGCATCGACCGTTGATTCGCATGGTCCCTGCGGCGGTGCGGCGCGCGATTTGCGTTTCCCTCGGCGGCGGAGTTTTTGGATTGCGCTCGCCGCGTCCCGGTCGGGGCGGGTACAATGGCGGTGTCTCTTGACGAAAGGATGCCGACGATGCGCAGTCTCTTGGGAACTTTCGCGGCTGTTTTGCTGGCGGCGGGCGGCGTCGCGCCGGTGGCGGCCGACGACGACGAGAACATTTTCGCCCGCGGCGACGAGTTCGGCCGGTACGCCGCCGCCCTGAACCAAAACATCGTTCACTACTACCGCGGGGCCAAGGATTACCCCCGCATGGCCCGCAGCAGCGAAGAACTCGTCCGCCGGACCTACGACCTGTTTCGGATGATCGACGACGGCGCGCCGCGGCGGGTGATCGTCGACAACGTCAAGGCGATGGAAAAGCTGGTCGACCGGATCGAGAACGACCAGGACGACGTGTCGCCGCGCAAGGCCGGCGTGCCGCAGAACGTCCACAAGGAAACGAAACGGCAAATCGAACGGCTGGACGACGTCGTCGACAAACTGAAGGACGCGGCCGAGGATCTTCGCGACGGCGGCTACGGCCGCGGGCCGGCGGTCGTTCCCGGTTTCGCGCCGGGCGGCGCCTTCGCGCCGCCGCCGGTGAACGGCGCCCCGTACTATGGGCCGCCGGGGGTCAGCCGATCACCCGTTCGACCGGGGCCGAACTACGCACCGCCGCCGTCACGGCCGGCCGTTCGGCCGCCGCTGCTGCCGGTCGAGCCGGAACAGCCGTACGATGACCTTCCGCCGGGCCAACCACCTGTCGGTGCGCCCTTTGAAGGAGGGCCGGACGGCGCGTCGTTTCAACCGCCGCCGCCAGCGGGCGGCGTCGTGCCAGCCACCGGCGACGCCTACCGCGGCTACGTTTCGCCAGCCGGCGCGGTCGTCGTCGAGAAGCGCCCCCGCAAGCCGTTGGTGCTTCCCGGACCGCTTTACTGGACGCCGCTCGGCCGGTACATCCCGCAGGTGCGGGTCGACGGCGACGAAGTCAAAGTGAAGGCCGGCCGGTTCAAGATCGAAATCAACGACTGACCGGTCGACCGAACCTCCGCGCCGTCCGTCTTGCCGTTACTCGGCCAAGGCGGCGTCGATCGCGTCCGGCGACAAATCGCCGGTACCTTCCTGCCTGATCCCCGCCGGGTCGACGGAGTCGCCGGAGCCTACCGGCGTCGCCTTGGCCGACTTGGCCGTGTTCACGGTCCGGAAGGTGGCGGCCGTCACCGCCGCCGAGAAGGCGCTGGACTCGCCCGAGCCGTACTTGGCGATGTTGAAACGGCCCGACGTCGAGGTGATGCTGCCGTCCCACACCCGGAACTTCAATCGGGCCGAGCCGGTGTAGCCGGCGTTCGGCATGAACCGCACCCTGGCATTGGCCTTCAGCAGCAGCGCGTCACCGTTCGACGTGTTGCCAATCGACTTCCACGTCCGGCCTTTGTCGGTCGAGAACTGCCACTTCCCCTTGCTGGAGTTGGTGGTACCCACGACCGCCAGGCCCAACTTCGCCGCGTCGTCGTCGGAGTCGCGGACGCTGTTCCGCAACAGTTGCTGCACCGTCGTTCCAGTACGCCCCGAGGCCGCCCGCGGCGCCATGCGCGACGTATACGTCGGTCGATTGTTGAGCTTGTACCGCGCCAACGCGAAGTCGGCGTTGCTGCCGTTCGACGACGTGCCGCCGACGACCAAGTCGCCGTTCGGATCGACCAGAACGGCGCCGGCCGAGTCGTTGTCCGGCCCCATGCCGGTGACGAAGCCACCGTCCAAGCCGTACGTCTGGTCGATCTTGCCGTCCTTCGTGAACGCCAACGTACCGAACTCGTACGTGGCGCCGTCCTGTACCGCGCCCACGACGACGACGCGGTCGTCGGGCAGAACCGCCAGCGCCGACCCTAGGTCGTCGCCGGCGCCGAAATCGAACATCACCTTGCCGGTGTTGGCGGCGCCGAACGAGGTGTTCAGCGAGCCGTCGCTGTTGAGCCGCGCCAAGGCGAAGTCGAAGTTCGTGTTGTTGTTGGCAGTCCCCGCGACGATGATCTTGCCGTCGCTGGTCAGGTCGACGTCGTGGGCGATCGCGCTTTTGCTTCCGAAATTGATCGTCGTTCGGCCTTTGCCCCCCGCGAACGATTTGTCGAGCGAACCGTCGGCGTCGAACCGCAGAACGGCGAACTCGACGTCAAGCACCGGGCGGTCGGCTTTCAGGGTGTCTGGGCCGGCGGTGCGGGTCGTCGAGGCGTACCCCGCGACCAGGAATCGGCCGTCGGCCAACACCTTGATTTCGTTCGCGGCGTCGTCGCCGGCGCCGAAGTCCTGCGTGACGATGCCGTCGTTGCCGCCGAAGTTGGTGTTCACCGTGCCGTCGGGATTGAACTTCACGACGAGCAGGTCGGAGTTCTTCGCGCCCCTGGCGGCGCCGACCATCAAGATGCCGCCGTCGGACGTCAAGGCGACGCTGTTGGCGGTGGCGTACTGCCCGGCCACGTTGACGGTGACCATGCCGTCGCCGCCGCCGAAGGTCCGGTCGAGTTTGCCGTCGACGTTATACCGAAGGGCCGCCGCCTCCACCGAGTCGCCGACGGCCGAGAAGCCGACGACGACGATCTTGCCGTCGGGCTGAATGGTCACGCCGGTGGCGCCGTCGGCCTTGGAGCCGATCTTGGTCGTCACCAAGCCGCCGTCGCCAAAGGTCGTGTCGAGCTTGCCGTCGGCGCGGTAGCGGGCCAGGCCGACGTCGAAGTCGGTTCCGACGCCGACCGACCCCACCGCGATGTACTTGCCGTCGGCTTGCCGCGCCATCGCCGAGAAGGTGTCGTTCCCCGACCCGAAGTGCGTCAGTACCCGACCGTTGCCGGTCGGTCCGAAGCCGACGTCGAGACCCGACGTGGCGGGCACGGCGCGGTCTTCCAGCGATTCGAGTTTCAGTTCGGGCGGCCGCCGCGATCCAAACGGGCCGGGGGTCGGCGTGGCGGGGTCGGTGGTGGTGACGGAGAACCAAGAACGCCACGAACGTTGCTGTGCCACGGGTCGCACCCTCCCCAAATACCTGCCGCCGGGACGAGAAAAAGCCCGGGAAACGGCGGAAGTCTTGCCGCGGACTGGTCGGCCGCGCGAGGTGCGGTGCAAAGGTGTGGGATCGGCGGCGCGACGGACGGTCTAGTGAAAGACCGACAGGCCTTTAGCCCACGCCGGCCGACCTGTAAAGAGGAAGTCGCCCTGGAAAGCTGGGCGAAAAACATTTGGCGGACGACGAGAGCGAATTCCGCTGCGACGACGAGGCGCAATAGAAAACTTTTGATTTGTCAAACCTCGGCTGGGACCTCTTTTCAGGGTGTCCGCCCTTGCTCGTCTTGGTCCTTGCCGGGTTCCTCGTCACCGCGCCGCCGCCGACGCTGCTCGACCGGACGTTCGAGCCGCCCGTCGCGGAAGGCAAGAAGACGGTGAAACGTCCGTCCGAAGCTCGCGTCCGTTGACGAAAGGATCGCCCCCATGTTCGCCGTGTACTTCGTAGTCGTCACGCTAGTCGCCAGCCCGCCGGTGGACGTACGATCCGAGATCGAGGTTCTCGCCGCACCGACGAGAGTAGAGTCCGACGCCGCGTATCGACTACCGACGCCGAGCGGGTTTTTCGACGACCAACCGTCGGAGTTTACGGAGACGGATGAGGAACAGCGCGAACGGCTGCGAGTGGAGGCCGTCATGAACCGGCCCGTGAACTTTAAGATGGTGAAAACTCCCTTGCCTGAATTCGCCCGACGCCTCGGCGCCGCGATCGGCAAGCCGGTCTTACTAGACCCGGAAGGACTTCGCATCGCCGAAGTCGCCGACGACGCGGAAGTGACGCTGTCGGCCAAAGGCGTTCCGCTGCACGCCGCCGTCGACCGGATCCTCCACCTTCTCGATCTTACTTTGATCTATCGCCCGGAGTTCCTTCTGGTGACACACCGTCAGGGACACGCCACCGATATGCATCCTCGTCTCTATCCCGTAGGGGATCTTATCCGCGACGACTTGGCGTACGCCGAGGAATTCACCGATCTCGTCATTGCGTCGGTCGCATCGGATACTTGGGACGAAAACGGCGGCGAAGGCTCCATCGTCTATGATCGTCGGCTTCGCTGCCTGGTCGTTCAACAGTCGAAAGAGACGCACCAATACCTGGAGGGCTTCTTAGCGGCGTGCCGGCGGGTCGACCGCCGCCTGAAAGCCGCCGGCGTCGACGTCCGAATTCCGCCGGCCTGGGATTCAAACATCAAAGGCCCTTCGTCGAAACGCGACCGTCGGCGTCTCATCGACCCCGTCTTGGAATCGATGGTCGCAAAACAGACCGCCGATCGCGCGAACTAAGTCGGCCAGTCAATCAGCCGGAGTACGCCTCTTCGGTCGCTGGTTCTTCGGACTCGTTTTCGGCTTCCGACGGCGCGTTCAGGCCGAGGCCGGGGCCGCCTTGGAGGATTTCGTCCAGGAACTCGCCTACCAGGTCGTAGAACTCCTGAGACGACTGCATCAGCGGCACGCCGCGGCGCAGTTTCGGGCAGGGGCCGATCGTCTTCGAGTACCACGTCATCCGTTTGCGGAACTGCACGACGGCCGTCCGTTCGCCGACGAACTTCAGCAGGTTCTCGAAGTGGTCGATCATCTTGCGGGTGCGTTCAAGGCGGTCGGGGCCGGGCGGTGTGACGCCGTCGGTGAGGTAAGCGCGGGCGGCCTGGAAGATCCACGGATCGGCCAGCGCTCGCCGGCCGATCATCACGCCGGCGCAGCCGGTTTCCTCGAACATGTGTTTGACGTCGCGCGGCGAGCGGACGTCGCCGTTGCCGATCACCGGAATCGTGCGGGCGGCGGCTACGACCGCGCGAATGCCGGCGAGGTCGACCGAGCCGGAAAAACGCTGTTCGCCGTAGCGGCCGTGGATCGTCACGGCGGCGACGCCGACGTCTTCCAGTCGTCGCACCAGATCGGGGGCGACCAGGTTGCCCATTTCCCAGCCGAGCCGGGTCTTCACCGTGACCGGAACCGGGCAGGCCTTCGCGACGGTCGCCGCCAGCGCGACGGCGTTGGGGCAATTCCGCAAGAGGCCGCTGCCACCGCCGTTGCCGGCGACTTTGGGAACCGGGCAGCCCATGTTGAGGTCGACCACCTTCGACCCGCGCTCGGCGGCCCAGACGGCGGCGTCGGCCAGTTCGCCGGCGTCGCTGCCGTAAAGTTGGATGGAGAGCGGATCGTCTTCCGGGGTCGTCTGCACGATCTGCATCGAGCGGGAAGTCTGCCGCATGAGGCCGCGGGGATTGACGAGGTCGGTGTACGCCAGCGCCAAGCCGCCGATCGACCGAACGATGAGGCGATACGAGAGGTCGCAGTAGCCGGCGATGGGACAAAGAAGCAGGTTGCCGTCCAAAGCGACGCCGCCGATGCGCAGGCCGGCGGCGGGCGGTTTCGGCGCTGGGGTGGGAACGGCGGCGGCGGAATCCATTCTCGATCGACCTCGTTTTCCAACGGCGCCGGATACAATTTTCCGGTCGGTAAATCCTAGTAATAGAGTACCGAAACCGTCGTCGGCGCGGAAAGCCGGCCTCCACCCTCAGGGCGGAACCGATGAATCCGCATCAGGTGCTGGGCGTCGCCTCCGACGCCACCCTCGACGAGATCCGCCGCGCCTACCGCGAGCAGGTTCGTCGGCACCACCCCGACCGCGGCGGCGACCCGGCGTCGTTCATCGCCGTCACCAAGGCGTACGAGGAGTTGGTGGCCCGCCGAACCAATGGCGCCGCTTCCCACCCTGCTGCCGACCTTGACGACCGCGAGGATCTTTCCGAGCTTGACGACGACGCCTTCGATGAGTCGTTCTTCAAGGACCGCGCCGCCCGCCGACGGTATCGCACCGGCGGCTTCGCTTCCGCCGCCGACCAGGCACGCTACGACGCCGCCTACGAGAAGCTGAAGCGGGAACTCGACGACTCCCTGCTGCGGGCGCAAGGCCGCAGTTACGACCGAGGCGCCGACTATCGCGTCTTCGATCTCGGCGCGTTGCTTCGTTTCACGTTGTCGTGCGCGCTGTCGGCGGCGATGTGGACGCTATTCTTGGGTGGCGGGTTCGGCCTGTTGCTGGCCAAAACGCTGCTCTACTTCGTGCTGTTGACGTTCGTGGGGGGTCTGGGCGCCGTGACCGCCGGCGCCGACTTGCGGACGGGGCCGGTGGCCTATCGGATGATCGTCCTGTTCGTGACGGGCGTGCTCATCGTGGCGGAACTCATTTTCTTCGTCTACGCCGCCCCGCCGTGACTTGCAAAGACGAGGGCTTGTCAGCGGCGCGGGGCGGGCGGGGGGCCGGCCTTCGGGGCGGCCTTGCCGTCGGCCGGGGGCGGACCGTCTTTGGCAGCGGCGGCGGCCGGCGGCGGTGCGGCGGCGGCCGCGAGCAGTTGGATGGTGACGGCCGATTGGTCGATCGCGTCGGCCGTCGTGATGCTGGTCTTTTCGCCGACCTTGGCGTAGACGGCAGGGTAGTTGTCCTTGGGAACGCGGTAGCCGACCATGCCGCGGGCGCCGTTCTGGTCGAGGAAGAAGATCTTCCAGACGTGGAGCTTGCCGGCGGGCGGGTCGCCGTTCGCACCGTTCGCACCGTTCGGGGCGGGCGGGGCGGCTCCCGGACCGACGGCCGTGCCCTCCGGCGGCGTGACGATCTGGTCGAGGGTGACCATCTGTACTTCGGTGGTCGCCTGCTGCTCTTCGCCGCCGACCTTGTACTTGGGGCCGGTGGGCAGACGGCGCCGTTGGACTTCGATTTGCACTTCGCCGCCGGGATTGACCAGGCCCGGCCCCATCCATTGGTCGATCATCTCCGGGGAGAAGACGAGCTGGACGAAGTCGGACAGCGGCGGCGGCTCGCCGGTCTCCGGGGTTTTGCGACGGACCACCGCGACGACGGTCATGGAACCGACGGTGACGGCGGGCGGCGTCTGGAAAAGCGCGGAGACGTCGGGGGGAGTCTCTTCCACCGGCACGGGCGGCGGCGACGGATGGTTGGGCAGGCGTACGGCGAAGCCGGCGTCGAACCGGTCGATGCGCGGGGCGAGGGTTTTTTCGACCATTTCGGTGAAATCAAGCTCGGCCAGCGTGCGCGACAGTCGGTCGAGGTACGCTTTGTAGCCACAGCCGGCGGAGGCGAAGAGAAGGAGAAAGGCCGCGCAGGCGGCGCGACGCCGGGTATGGTCGAGGCGAGGCGGTCGAACGAGGCTCTGCATAGTCGAAGTCCTGCGCGGTGGCGAACGGATCGGGAGACAGCCGTTGTGGTGATTTTCCTAGAAAATCCGACGCGGAAAGGAACGCGGCGCGGGACGAAGGTAGGCGGTCGGCGGCAAGAAACAGGTGCGGAAGACGAACAAGTGGCCGCGCGACGCCTTCATCCCGTATACTTCGGCGTACGTGCGATTCCGACGACGGTCGGCGAAATGCGGGGCGGGCGGAAATCCGAGAGGAGCCGACGCTTCCAGGACGGGTTCCGCCGTCGTAGAAAGATGACGGCGTCGGCGTTCGTTGAAGGTCGCGCCGTCGGCGTCGCGCGGCGCCGGCGAAGCGGGCGGCGGCCGTAGGATCTCACGGCCGCGAGAGCCGACGGACGCGACGTTCGCGGCCGGACGGCGGGATGAACAGAACGGCGCCTCGCTCGAAGGACGTCCAGCGGGACGTCGGGCGGCGGCGCTCCGCGGAATGTTCTTCCGCGCGACACGAACTCGGTGGTGTAATGTCTGGCGTACTTCGCGTTGCAATCGTCGATCCGAACGACGGCTCCCGCGAGCAACTGCGCAACATGCTTTTGGGCATCGAGTCGGTGTACCTCGAAGCCGAAAGTTCCCGCTACGAGTATTTCGTCGACCTGATCCAACAGTCGACGCCCGACGTCGCGATCATCACGCTCGACGAAAA
>JBOFFD010001251.1:0-3008 GCA_051648425.1 Planctomycetia bacterium | reverse complement strand
CTTCGACCCCTTTGGGATCCCACGGCTTCGTCGCTTCCAGCGGCCCCATGAACATCTCGAAGCAGCGCAGCGCGTCGGCCCCGTACTCTTCGACGATCGCCTCGGGATTGACGCCGTTTTTCAGCGATTTCGACATCTTGAAGGCGCGGGCGTCGACCGGCACGTCGCGCCGCCCCTTCACGACGAACTTCCCGCCGACCTTTTCAATCTGGTCGTCGGCCAGCTTCACCGATTCGTAGTCGGCCGTCGGGTTTTCGACCAATTCCTGCCACGCCTTCGGTGCGTCGAATTCAGTCGGCGCCACGTAGTCGCCGTTGGCGCGCTTCAAGGTGCGGTACTGCACCTCGCCTAAGATCAGCCCTTGATTGACCAGCTTCTTAAACGGCTCGGCGGTGTGAACGTATCCCAGGTCGAACAGCACCTTGTGCCAGAATCGCGAGTATAAGAGGTGCAGCACCGCGTGCTCGGCGCCGCCGATGTACAGGTCGATCGGCATCCAATGCTTTTCGGCCGTCGCGCTGAACGGGGCGGCGTCGTTCTTCGGGTCGATGAAGCGCAGGAAGTACCAACAGGAGCCGGCCCACTGCGGCATGGTGTTGATCTCCCGCAGGAAGACCTTGCCGTCGCGTTCGACGCGCCGCCACGCCGCCGCCTTGGAAAGCGGCGGTTCGGGCGTGCCGGTGGGGCGGAAGTCGGTCATTTCCGGCAGCGTCACGGGCAGCTCGGCCGGGTCGAGCGCGGTCGGCCGCTCGGCGTCGTCGAGCAGGATCGGGAACGGCTCGCCCCAGTAGCGCTGGCGGCTGAAGAGCCAGTCGCGCAGTTTGTATTTGACGCTTGGCCGGCCGACGCCGCGCCGCGTCAGGAAGTCGGCGATCAGTTCCTTCGCCTCGGCCGTCTTAAGACCGGTGATGAAACCCGAGTTGACCGCCAAGCCGTCGCCGGCGAAGCAGACCTGCTCGTCGTCGAAGTCTTCTTCTTCGCCTTCTGCTTCCTCGCCGTCGGCTTCTTCGTCGGCCGCCTCACCGTCGGCGTCGTCGCCCTCGGCGTGGTGGTGATGGGCGTGGCCGTCGCCGTGGTCGTGGTCGCACTGCGAATGGTCGTGGTCGTCGCCCTCTTCGGCCGGTTGCAGCGAGAAGAGCAGAACCTGCGTTTCTTCGCGTTCCTCGATGTACTCCATCAGGATGTCGGCGAACTGGTCTTCAAGGAAGCTGATCGCCAGCCCCTTTTCCTCCTTCGCGTCGATGAAGACCGCCACCTCGGTCCAGAACGGGTCGGCGGCGGCGTTTTCCTTCACGTCCTTCTCGAAGTTGTCGAGGTCGAAGCCGCAGTCGAGCAGCACCGCGACCTTCAGGTACGGGTCGTCCTGCTTGCGGGTGGTGCGGCGCTCGAAGTCGCCCAGCATCCGTTGGACGGCCATGATGAGTTCGGGGGTTTCTTCGGGGTCGACGACCACTTCGACGACGTCCAGGCCGTGGGCTTGGGCGAACTCGAAGTCGCGCTCGTCGTGGCCGGGGACCGCCATGATGGCGCCGGTGCCGTAGCCGGGCAGCACGTAGTCGGCGATCCAGACCGGCAGCGGTTCGGGGTTCACCGGGTTGACGGCGAACGCGCCGGTGAAGACGCCGGTTTTGTCTTTGTTCAGTTCGGTGCGGGCCAGGTCGCTCTTGGCGGCGGTGGCGGCGACGTACGCTTCCACTTCGTCGCGCTGCTCCGCGGTGACGATCGACTTCACCAGCGGGTGTTCGGGGGCGAGCACCAAATAGGTGGCGCCGAAAAGGGTGTCGGGCCGGGTGGTGTAGACGCGGATCGAGTCGGGCGGCGCGACGGCCGGGAACGGGGCGGCGGCCCGGGCTTCGAGCCAGTCGCCCACGGTGTCGACGTCGGCGTCGGGGGGCAGCACCAGGAAGTCGACCTCGGCGCCTTCGCTGCGGCCGATCCAGTGGCGCTGCATTTCCTTGATGGCATCGGGCCAGTCGAGGCCGTCCAAGTCGGCGAGCAGTCGGTCGCCGTAGGCGGTGATTCGCAGCATCCATTGCCGCAACGGCAACCGTTCGACCGGGTGGTTCCCTCGCTCGCTGCGGCCGTCGACCACTTCCTCATTGGCGAGGACGGTGCCGAGGGCGGCGCACCAGTTCACCGGCGCTTCGGCGACGTACGCCAGACGTTTGGAATCGCGGAAGTTGGTGACGGCGTCGGCGCCGGCGGCTTGTACGTCGGCGGGGATCGGCAGTTCGGCGATCGGCCGGGCGCGCTGGGCGTCGGCGTCGTACCAGGAATCGAACAGCTTAAGGAAGATCCACTGGGTCCATTTGTAATACCCGGGATCGGTGGTGTCGATCTCGCGGTCCCAGTCGTAACTGAAGCCGAGCATGCGAATCTGCCGGCGGAAGTTGTCGACGTTGCGCCGGGTGGTGTCGGCGGGGTGCTGATTGGTTTCGATGGCGTGCTGCTCGGCGGGCAAGCCGAAGGCGTCCCAGCCCATCGGGTGCAGCACGTTGAAGCCGGCCATGCGCTTGTAGCGGGCCAGCACGTCGGTGGCGGTGTAGCCTTCCAAGTGGCCGACGTGCAAGCCTGCGCCGCTGGGGTAGGGGAACATGTCCAGAACGTAATACTTCGGCTTCGGGTCGTCGCCCGGGGTGCGGAACGTCTTGGCGTCGAGCCAGTAGCGCTGCCACTTCGGTTCGACGCGGTCGGGGGAGTAGGTCGGCATACGATGGTCTCGAAGCTGTTCGCGCCAGGAAAATCGCCGGGAACCGGAGCCGCGACGGGCGGTCGGGAACCATCGTCGACGGCGGCACGTCGAAGAAGTCGACCGTCGAGGGAAGTCGCCGGCCGGCGCCGACGTTCGTACCGCCGCGCGGACCGTCGACTTACGGATTCGACGGCGGGCCGTCCAACTTAGACCTCGTACACTACCCCTTGGGTTCGCGTCCGCCGCCGACGCCGCCCCATCGACCGATGATTCGGTCGATGCCTGGGGCGATGCTTCGACCAACGCAGGGAGCCGA
>JBOFFD010001250.1:0-5151 GCA_051648425.1 Planctomycetia bacterium | reverse complement strand
TCGGAATAGCCGCGCGGATCTTGATACTCGTCTTGCACGATGCACCTCCCGGTGTTGAACCCCGCTCGCCGCGAAGTATTATAGGAAACCGGTCGCGATCGAAAACTTACCGACTTACATCCGTGCCGGCGTAATATGCTCTGGCGTCAGTTGGAAGAAACCTTCCGTCCATTCGCGCGACGATCTTGTCGATCGCCGGCCTACGGGAAAAGAAGCCGACGACTCACGTCGGCGAAGATGATCCCGCGATGTATGAACGAGGTGCGGCTCTTTCGGCGTTGTCCTATTTCAAGTCTCATGCGGAAGAGTGCCTGCCGGTTTTGATTGAAGCAATGGAATCGTTCGAGGAGTACGATTCGGACGAAAATTACGACGGACCGCTCGGGAGGATCAGCGGCGTGATCGCCGGTTTCGGCGCGAAAGCGTCCGCCGCAGTCATGCCGCTCGTCCAACATCTGAACGACTGCCCGACTGAAAACCCGAAGAACATCTTAACCGCTCTGGCGAATATCGGCCCTTCCGCCAAGGCAGCGATCCCGGCGCTGCAAGAATTTCGTCGGAGTTATGAAAACATCGATTGCGGCGACGATGACAAGGACGTCATCGACGACTGGGACGACGTCGTCGACTGGACGATCCAACAGATACAAAGCGTGCCGCGTCGTTGATTTCGGAGGTCGCACTCTTCGGCGGGCACGGACCCAATCTTCGGCGTGAATCGGCATCGCCGATCGGGCCGTCGCCGATACAAAAGTGGATCGAACTCCAACAATTCCCGGCGAGACCCGCTGATGACCGACCCGCAACCCGCCGACGCGACCCCGGCGGACGATTGGAAAGCCCGCAAGACGGCCCTCCGCGAACAGGCGCACGCCGCCCGCAACGCCCAGGTCGACAAAGACGCGCTGAGCGAACGCATCTGCGCGTCGTTCAGCGCGCTGCCCGCGTACGCCGCCGCGAAGACGGTCATGTATTACGTCGACGTCCGCAGCGAAGTACGCACCCGCCACGCCCTGCCGGCCGCCTTGCAGCAAGGCAAGAAGATCGTCGTCCCCTATTGCGTCGACGGCGAACTTGAACTCTTCCACCTCGAAGCGATGGACGAGTTGGCGGTCGGCATGTACAAGATTTTGGAGCCGAAGGTCGAACTGCGCGATGTCGCGGCGAAGAAAGTCGCCGTCGCCGAGCTTGATTTGGTGATGGTGCCGGGGGTGGCGTTCGACCGCACCGGCGCCCGCATGGGCCACGGCAAGGGCTACTACGACAAACTGCTGGAACACGCCCGCCTCGACGCGCCGCTGGTCGCCTTGGCCTTCGAGTGCCAACTCTTCCCGGAAATCCCCACGCAGGCGCACGACGTGTTCATGGACGCCATCGTCACCGAACTGGCCGTCTACCCCGGTCGCGGTCGCGGTGGGAGGGGCGGGAATGGCGTCTGAGGCCGACCAAGGCGCCGTCGTCGACGACACCTACGCGGAAGCGTTCCGCAGCATCTACGCCGAGATTCTCGTCACCGCCTGCAACCGCCGTTGGGTCGACCACGCCGTCGCCGCGGCCGTCGGTCACGCCTCCAGCACGATCATGTGCGACTGCGAAGCCGGTCTCGTCCGCTACGCCGGCCCCGGCGGCGACCCCGCCGTGGCCACGCCCGACGGCCGGCCGGGCGCCGTCCTGCAATTCCACGTCCCGCGCTTCCGCAAGGACCGCGTCGAGGCGCTGGAAAAAGCCCTGCTGCACCGCCTCTGCATGAACGTGTTGACCTGCCCCACGACGGCCTGTTTCAACCTGCTGCCGACGCCCGACGACCAGCCGTACTTCAAGCTGGGCCGAAAAATCGCATTTTTCGGCGACGGTTGGCAGTTCCGCGACCAGCGGTTCGACCGATCGGTGTGGGTGGTTCCCATTCTGGGCGGCGAGTTCGTCGTCGACCGGCGGTTCGGTTTCCGCGACGGCCTTATGGGCGGCAACATCTGGTTCTTCGGCGAGACGGTGGCGGCGGCGCTGGCGGCGGCCGAGGCGGCGCGCGACGCCGTCGAACCGATGCCCGGCGTCATCATGCCGTTCCCCGGCGGAGTGGCGGGCAGCGGCTCGAAAGCGGGCAGTCGTTACAAGTTCTCGGTCGCCAGCACGTACGAAAAATTCTGCCCGACGCTGCGCGAGAAACTGGGGACGGCGTCGGGGCTGCCCGCCGGCATCGCGTCGGTGATGGAAGTGATTATCAACGGGGAAAGCCTGGAAGCGATCTCGGCCGCGACGCAGGCGGCCGTGGCCGCCTCGCGATACACGCCGGGCTTGAGAACGATCTCGGCCGGCAACTACGGCGGCCGATTAGGGAAAAGCTTCATCCACCTGCGGCCGGAACTGCATCCACCGGTCGGGTAGATTCCGCGGTCACGAATCCGATTTCGACTCGGCCTTGGAATCCGCGCCGTCCTTCTTCGCCGGCACGACTTCCGGATCGACGGCCGCCGGGGCGGGCGTGCTCGTCGCGCTGCCGCCGCCGGGAACCGCGATGACGCCGTCGCCGTCCTTGGTGAAGCCTCGCACTTTCGGGCCGTCGGCTTCGGAGACGGTGAGGTTCAGCGAGGCGGAACCCGTGGCCGCCCCCAGCGAGAGGTACGTCTGCTCGTTCAGCGTGCCCAAGGCGACCTTCGGCTTGCCGTCGGAGCCGGTGACGGTCAGGTTGGCGTCTTTGCCTTGAACGACGAGGGCGGCCTTTGGCGAGCCGTCGTTTCCAAGGAAGAAGAGCCGGGGACCGCCGGCGTCGACCGAGAGGTAGCCGTGCAGTTTGCCCTTGGCGTCGACCAGCCGAAGGCCGGCGACTTCCAGCACTCGCGGCGCCGGCGCCGCTCCGACGGTCAAGGCGATGCCCGCCGCCGCGACCGCGCCCAGGCCGACCCGTTTCCAGCGGCGGTTTTCACGTTCAAGCCGTTCGATGCGTCGTTCGAGAGACATGCCGGTCTATCCTGTGAAAAGGGGTCCGCCGACAGCGCGGCGAAGCCGGGGTCGTCGCCGACTCCATCTTAAATCAGCTTACCGAAAGCCGTTGAAGTCGTCCGCCGTCCAGCCGCCGGCGGCGCGGTTTCGCCGCGCCGCCGACCGTCAGAATCGACATTCGCTGAGAATACGGCACACCTCGGCGGGGCGCGGTTCAATCATCGTCGGAACGGAGCTTCGCCAACACCGAAAGGTCTTCCAGGGTGGTGGTGTCGCCGGTCGATTCCCGACCCGCCGCCACGTCGCGCAGCAGGCGGCGCATGATCTTGCCCGACCGAGTCTTCGGCAGGCCGTCGGTGAAACGGATTTCGTCGGGCCGAGCCAGGGCGCCGATCTGACCGACGACGTGCTGCATCAGTTCCTTCTTCAAGTCGTCGCTCGGTTCCTGACCCAGTTCCAGGGTGACGAAACAGGTGATGGCCTCGCCCTTGAGATCGTGCGGCTTGCCGACCACCGCCGCCTCGGCCACCTTGGGGTGGCTGACGAGCGCGCTTTCGACTTCCATCGTCGACAGCCGGTGGCCGGAAACGTTCAGTACGTCGTCGACCCGACCCATGATCCAGAAGTAGCCGCGCTCGTCTTGGCGGGCGCCGTCGCCGGTGTAATACTTCCCCTTGATCTGACTCCAGTACTGCTGGTGAAAGCGGGCGTCGTCGCCGTAGATGGTGCGCAGCATGCTGGGCCAGGGCTTGGCGATGACGAGGTAGCCGCCGCTGCCGGCCGGCGCCGCCCGACCGTCGCGGTCGACGATTTCCGGCACGACGCCGAAGAACGGCTTGGTCGCCGAGCCGGGGGTGGTCGCGGTGACGCCCGGCAGCGGCGAAATCATGATCGACCCGGTTTCGGTCTGCCACCAGGTGTCGACGATCGGGCAGCGTTCCTTGCCGATCACCTTGTGGTACCACATCCACGCTTCGGGGTTGATCGGCTCGCCGACCGATCCTAAGAGACGCAGCGACGACAGGTCGTACTTCTCCGGCCACTGGTCGCCCCACTTGATGAACGCGCGGATTGCGGTCGGGGCGGTGTATAAGATCGTGACTTTGTACTTTTCGACGATCTGCCAGAATCGGCCTTCGTCGGGCCAGTTCGGGGCGCCCTCGAAAAGCACCACGCTGGCGCCGGCCGCCAACGGTCCGTACACGATGTACGAATGCCCGGTGACCCAACCGACGTCGGCGGTGCACCAGTAGACGTCTTCGTCTTTAAGATCGAAGATGTACTTCGTCGACAAGACGGCGCCGAGCAGGTAGCCGGCGGTCGTGTGTAAGACGCCCTTCGGTTTGCCGGTGCTGCCCGAGGTGTACAGGATGAAAAGCGGGTGTTCCGAATCGACCGGCTCGGCGGGGCAGTCGGTCCCGGCCGACGCCGTCAGGTCGTGCCACCAAAAGTCGCGGCCGGCCTGCATGGCGACGTCGTTGCCGGTGCGCCGCAGCACCACCACCTTCTGCACGGTCGGCGACTTCGCCAGCGAAAGATCGACGTTCTCCTTCAACGGCACCATCTTGCCGCGGCGCCAACCGCCGTCGGCCGTCACCACCACCTTCGCCTTGGCGTCGTTGTTACGCTCGGCCAACGCCTCGGCCGAGAAGCCGCCGAACACCACGCTGTGGGTCGCGCCGATGCGGGCGCACGCTAACACCGCGATGGGCAGTTCGGGGACCATCGGCATGTAGATGGTGACGCGGTCGCCCTTCTGAACGCCCAGCCCTTTCAGAACATTGGCGAACTGACTCACTTCGCGCAGCAAGTCTTGGTACGTCAACACCCGGGCGTCGCCCGGCTCGCCTTCCCAAATGAGGGCGGCCTTGTTGCCGCGACCCTCGGCGACGTGCCGATCAACGCAGTTGTAACAGGCGTTCAGTTCGCCGCCGCCGAACCATTCCGCGTGCGGCGGCGCCCAGTCCAACACCCGGTCGTACTTCTTGCTCCAGGTCAGCAGCGCGTCGGCTTGGCCGCCCCAGAATTTTTCCGGTTCGTCCTTGGCGAGGTTCCACAGCCGATCGTACTCGGCTTCGGTTTGAATGCGGGCGCTGGACTGAAAGGCGGCCGGCGGGGGGAACAGCCGCGATTCCTTCAGCATGCTGGTGATGCCGGTTTCTTGTTGTTCGGACGCCATCGGCGTAGGACCTCCCCGTTTCGGATCGATTCGCG
>JBOFFD010001249.1:0-19237 GCA_051648425.1 Planctomycetia bacterium | reverse complement strand
GCTGCGGCCACGACGGCGTCGAACGGTGGCGTCGCTCCTTCTCGGAGGAATTCGGCCGCTTTCAGAACAAGTTCGGCCTGGCGGCGTCGCCCGCGCAGACCGACGACGCGGTCTACTTTCTCATCGACGACGCCGGCCCGTCTTACCTGATCGCACTGAATAAGAACGACGGTAAGACGCGGTGGAAGACCAGTCGCGCGTCGCGGCAGAGTTGGAGTTCGCCGGCGGTCGTGGAGGTCGCGGGCGAAAAACAGTTGGCGTGCAGTTCCGAAGGATCGGTCGACGGCTACGATCTGAAGACCGGCGGCCTCTTATGGACGCTCGGCGGCTTGGGCGGCAACACCGCCGCGACGCCGATTCCGTTCGGCGACGGCTGCTTTTTGGTCGCCGCGTCGCCCGGCCGGGGCGGCGAACGAACGGCGGAAGCCCGCGAAACCAACTTCGCGCTGAAGATCGAAAAAACCGACGCCGGCTTCACGCCGCGCGTCTTATGGAAGACGACCAAGGCGACCTCTTCGTTCAGTTCGCCGATCGTTTTTAAAGACTGCGCCTACTGGGTGAACAGCGTGGGGGTCGTCTTTTGTCTGAACGCGGCGACCGGCGACGTCCTGTATTCAGAGCGTCTGAAACAAACCTGCTGGGCGACGCCGCTCGGCGTCGGCGATCGGGTCTATTTCTTCGGCAAGGACGGCCTGACCACCGTCCTGGCGGCGGGACCGACGTACCGCGTTGTCGCGGAAAACGCGCTCTGGAAGAAGGAAGAGGCCGCGGCGCCGCCACCGGCCGCCGCCGAAAAGGAGGCGACCCCGGAACGCCGCCGCGCCGCCGGCAATTTTTCCGGTCCCATCCAATACGGCTACGCGGTGGTGGACGACGGCCTGGTCCTGCGAACCGGCTCCGAGCTGTACCTCGTCAATCCAAAGCGCTGACCAAGCGCCGCTCCGAAGTTGAGTCGAGAAAGGAATCGCATACAATGCAGCGGCCGGTGAAGGAACGTCGGCATGTTGCTCCCGTAGCTCAGCTGGATAGAGCGACGGTTTCCTAAACCGTAGGCCGCGTGTTCGAATCCCGCCGGGGGCGTTTCTGCAACTCTTTCTCGCCGCCTCACTTTAGGAAAACCGACTTCTACGCGCCGACCAACGCAGAGCCTCGTTCGACGTCCTGAGCCGAGACCAGTAGCGGACCCACGTCGAAGGCGGCGTACTTCGGCAGACTTCGCGAGCCGATGAAAGGCAGAGCCAGCCCGAAGGAGGCGTCCCATGGTCCAACGCGCGAAGAGCGTTGGCCCAGAGGCTGATCCCGGCCCCGACCTCGGTCAGCTCGGAAGCCCGTTCATACACCGTCGCCTCAATGCCGACCCGCCGAAACGCCAGCGCGGCCGCAAGCCCCGCGATACCCGATCCAATGACGATTGCCTTCATTCCACCCTCTCCGCCGCCTGCACCCAACCGAGGCCGTTACATTCCCAGCACTGCAATCGAGGCCAAGGCGGCCGCAGCCAGCCGGCCCCCTCGTACCGCCCGCATTTCGCGCGAGCGCCAACCGGGCGGGACGGCAACCAAGAGGCCAATCCGGGCACTTGATCCGCCGCGACGGCGACCAACGCGACCTTAAGCGGCCCATCGGGAACCAGTGTGACCGAATCGTCGAACCAGCACCAATTCCAGATCCGCCCGTCGGCGTCCAGTTAGCTGCATCCGGACGGGCCGCCGGCGAGCGGGAAGCCATGGAGCCGTTCATCGGGACCGGGCCGCTCCGGGCAAGCTTCGGCGACGAGCCGCCGGACGATCGTGCGAACCTCGTGCGTCATCGGTCCAAGCGTCGACACCTGACGAATCATTCCACCGTCGAACGATCCGATTCGCCGGTCGGCGGCTTGCTGAAAAACTGGGAGAACTTACCGGCGCGTAAGTTCGATGCAGCGCCAGGCGCCGCCTGACTACAGCCACTGACGGCTCAACCGCCCGACCGCGATCGGACTGCTAGGCTGACGCTATGCACGAAGGGGCCTTCGAGCCGCCCCTCGATCCCGCACTCGGCGGCAATCGCGTGCAGCCTAGCCCAGTCGCCTTCCGTATCGACCGCTCCGCTCACCCAGTAAACATTCTTCCGCACCGACTTTTCGATCTCCACCTCGCGGAATGCCGGATCCCGGCGCAGCCGCCGGTCGAACTTGGCCCATTTCATATCCTCCGCGTGATACCGGTCCAAGCCGGCGGTGTACCAAGCCTGTACAGCGAACCAACTGGTTCCAGCCGCGACGCAGAACAGGACGGCGAAGAAGACAAATTCCCGCCCGCGGACGGCTGGCCATCGGAGACGGAGGCGAACCGCGAAGGCCAGGGGTAGCGCAAGGACCAGGGAGAGTACAACGACGGGAATACCATGACCGAAGTCCCGCGAGACGAAGGCGAAGCCCCCGACCAGCAGGGCGACGGAGGCGAGCACGGCTGCATTCAGAACGACTTGCAGCGTTCGGTGTTTGTAAACTCCCACTACTTGCGGCTCCTTCACCGAACGGTCCCATTCGCATTCATCGGCGGGAGACACGTCGGTGAACGCAGGTGTTGGGAACCTCGGCCCACTGCACGGTCCAGCCGGCCTCCAACCAGTAGTTTTCCAACTCCGCCCGCGATTCCACCCAGTCGTCGAACGCACCGTTTGGGCCGAATCCCGCCGAACCAGGCCACCATTTCAGGATATGAAAACCGCCGGCGTCATCGTCCGCAACGACCTCCACTTTCATCTCAGGGTGAAGCCTGCCGCTGACCGCCCCCACGACTCCAATCGGCGTCATTCGTCCATCCCCCCGTCCACTGAAAATCAGTCGGCGCCGTCGTCGTCGGCCGGGACTACCCGCCCCGCTCTTAGGCTGGCCCAAGACGGCGCTGTGACCGCTTGACTCTCCGCGACCAGCCATTCCAGCCCCCGCTCGGCGACCCAGACGTTGATCCGCGTTTCAGCATCCTCAACGTCAGCCATTTGCTCCGCGCCGAATACTCCGAACGCCGGGTAGACGTTGTCGGGATGATGGTGGCAAAGCGCGATCGCCTCGACGCGATACTGGACTCCGGCGGGAAGGATCACACTGATGTGTGAGCGGACCACTTCCAAGCAACGCACGGCCAAGTCATAGTCCCGCAACTCCAACACCGGCGGCACTTCCAGCGGTGTACAACCCTCCGTCATCGTTCGACCGGAACGGCGTCGTAGGCCGCGAGCACGGCGTTCGACTCATTGTCGGACTCCCAAACCGCCCATGCTTCGATCAACTCGGCCTCGTATGTTTTCAGCAGGTCGGGCGGATTGACCAACCGCGCTGATTCAACCGCGAGCCAGACGGCCTGATTCGCGGGGCGTTGCTTTTCCAACGTCGGGTCGATCTGAAACGTCGGGTCGCCGAGCAACTCGTTGAGACGATCGATCTCAATTTCCATCCCGGTCGCGAACCACTCGGCCGGCTGCCAGCGGCACTCTACTCCGCCGGACGAACCGCGAAAGTGTTTCACTGTGTTGGCCGCCTTACAGACGCCGGCGAAGTCGTCGGAGACGACCAGCGCGAAGACGTAGACTTCCTCGACCGCCTGATTGCCGGCAAGGCCGCGCATGCTGAGAGCAATCTGTTCGGCCACGTACAGGTCCGCCGTCTGAATTGCGGACATCTCGATCCCTGCTGTTGTTTGTTTGGACGGCCCGCATCATGACCAATACGACCGTTCCGGACGGGATTGTCACCCAAGATCAAACGTACTGAATCCGCCGACGGCCAGCACGTCCTGCACCCGGCGGAACAGGGTCTGTCCGTAGTTCGTCTCGCTCGGCT
The DNA here is from genome assembly GCA_051648425.1 of Planctomycetia bacterium. GTDB lineage: Bacteria > Planctomycetota > Planctomycetia > Kolteriales > Kolteriaceae > JBOFFD01. The sequence goes on along the minus strand of JBOFFD010001249.1, from coordinate 15,414 downwards.
CGTCGCACAAATACACCGTGATCGGCGGGTCGGTGTGGAACTGGAAGAACCGATCGGCCGGCGGGTGGAACCAGTCGCGGTCCGCGACCAAAGGCCAACCCCGTACTCCGAAGCCAAGCCGGGCGAGCGGCTGGTACAGCCAACCGAGCCTGTGCCACCGGGCGACGTCCACGAAGCGGACGACCACCCACTTCCCCTCGGAAAGCAACTCCAGGCGGTCGGGGTGGACGACCGCCTCCGTAACGCCCGGCAAACCCTCGACGGCGCTCGGCGCGAACCGCAGCCCGTCCCGCACGACTGGCTCCATCCGCTTGTCCTCCGACTTTAAACGACGCCGCGCGTCGGGTCTTCTTCTATACTTTCCGAATGAACCAACCATCGACGAGCAAAGCGTTCGACGCCATTCGCGCCGAGTACGCTTTTTTCGAAACCCACGCCGATGAAGCCACGGCGGACGTGGCCGGCTACGCCGCCAAGTTCGTCGAAACGCGTCGCGCCGCCGCCGACCGGGTCGTTTCGATGCTCGACTTCGGTTGCGGCGACGGCCGGTTTTCCTCGCTGTTGCACGACCACGTCGCCCTGCCGCCGGAACGGTTGAAGCTGACCCTCGTCGAACCGGACGACGAATACCGGATCAAAGCCGTCGAGGCGCTACGCCGTTTCACCGCCCACCCAACGAGCGCCTTCGCCGACCTCGCCGCCGCCGTGCCGCCCCGCGCCGCAACCTCGGCCGCGAACCCCGCGGCCTCCAGCAGCGCCGGCTTCGACGTCGTCCTCACCAACCACGCGCTTTACTACGTGCCCGACCTGGCCGGCACGGTCGCGGCGTTGGTTGGTTCACTGGCGCCGGGGGGCGTCTTCCTAGCGGCGATCGCGGGAGATGAGAACCTGCTCGTGCAGATTTGGCGAGAAGGGTTCCGTCGGTTGGAAATACCCCTGCCTTTCCACGTCGGCGAAGACCTCGCCGGCGTCTTGACGCGGTTGGGCGCCGGCTTCGAGAGGAAGTTCGTGCCGTACACCCTCCGATTTCCCGACACCACCGCGAACCGTTCGCACATCCTGCGCTTCCTCTTTTCCGAATGGTTCGATCGGCTGCCGCTGCCCGAAATGCTGGCGCTGTTCGACCCGCACGTCGTCGCCGACGGCGACGGCGCGATGGTGGCGATGCGCGTTCGGCACACTCAGTTCGCCGTTCGCCGTGGACCAAGGACGCAGCGTGCCGATTGACGAAGGACCACTGCCAACCGATCGTCACTTCGGTCGGTTGCGCAAGCTGGTCGACATGGAAGGCGTCGCGGTGGCTCGGCAGGCGGCCGACCGCGCCAAGCAGCTCACCACCGCCGACGCCGAACGCCTCGGCCTGGCGCTGGGCGGCTTGGCGCGCGTCGATGAATACTCCGGCCTCGCCGGCCGCCGCATCGTCACCTTCACCCGCGGCCGCATGAACGACCTGTTCCCCTGGACGCGGCTCGGCGTCGGTTCGCCCGTCCTCGCCGGCGCCGACACCGACGAACGCCGCCGTCGCGGCGGCCGCCCCGAGCGCGTCGAACGCGGCGTCATCTGCGAGATGGACGAGCGCTTCCTGCGCGTCGCCTTCCCCTCCTACGGCGAAGACCCCGTCAACGTCGACGACGTCGCCGTCTGGCGGCTCGACCAGGCCGACGACGAGGCGTCGCTGCGCCGGCAGCGCACCGCCCTCGACCGCGCCCGCCATACCGCCAAGGGCCGGCTCTTCGATCTGCGGCGAGTGCTGTTGGGAGAACGGCCGGCCGAGTTCGACGCCGTCGTCCCGCGCATCGACTGGCTCAACAAAAACCTGAACGAATCGCAGCGCGACGCCGTGCGCCTGGCGCTGGCGGCGAAGGACGTCGCCCTGTTGCACGGGCCGCCCGGCACCGGCAAAACCACCACCGTGGTCGAACTGATCCGGCAAGCGGTGCGGCGGGGCGAGTCCGTTCTCGCGTGCGCCCCCAGCAACCTCGCCGTCGACAACATGCTGGAACGGCTGGTCGCCGGCGGCGAGGCGGCCGTGCGCATCGGCCACCCGGCGCGCGTTCTGCCGGCGCTGCGCCGCCACACCCTCGACGTCCTCGTCGACGAACACGACGACGTTCGGCTCGCGCGAAAACTCAGCAAAGAGGCGTACGCCCTCTTCCGTCAAGCCGATAGATGGACCCGCGGCAAGCCCGCCCCCGGCGAGAAGCGCGACCAACGGCAGGAAGCCCGCGCCTTGCTCGCCGACGCCAAGCGGCTGGAAGCCGGCGCCGCCGCCGAAATCCTGGCGAAAGCGAATATCGTCTGCTCGACGCTCACCTCCGTCGACGCCGACATTCTGGGTGAACGGTTTTTCGATCTGGTCGTCATCGACGAAGGCTGCCAGTCGACCGAGCCGGCCTGCTGGATACCGCTCGACCGCTGCCGCAAGGTGGTGCTGGCCGGCGACCACTGCCAACTGCCGCCGACGGTCGTTTCGCCCGAAGCGCAGGCCGGCGGGCTGGGGGTCAGCCTGTTGGAGCGGCTGGCCCACACCTTCGGTCGGCCGTGGCTGCGGCGGCTCGACGTGCAGTACCGTATGAACCGGCGGATCATGGAATTCTCGTCGGCGGAGTTCTACGCCGGCAGTTTGCTCGCCGACCCCTCGGCCGCCGACCGCCTGCTGACCGACGCGCCGGCCGTGGCCGCCGCCGTGGAAGCCTGCTCGTTGGAAGTGCTCGCCCTGATGCCGGGCGACCCGGTCCACCTGATCGACACCGCCGGCGCCGGCCTCGACGAGGAAGCCGAACCCGAAGGCGAAAGCCGCCGCAACCAGGGCGAGGCGGAACTGGTGCGCCGCCGGGTCTTAGAGCTGCTGGCGGTGGGCGTGCCGCCGACCGACGTGGCGGTCATCACCCCCTACGCCGGCCAAGTGCGTTTCTTACGCGAACTCTTAGTCGACGCGAAGGGTGTTGAGATCGACACCGTGGACGGCTTCCAAGGGCGAGAGAAGGAAGTCGTCGTCTTATCCTTTGTAAGATCGAACCCCGCGGGGACGATCGGCTTCCTTTCCGAAGTAAGACGAACGAACGTCGCCTGGACGCGGGCGAAGCGCAAACTGATCGTGATCGGCGACACGGCGACCCTGTCGCACCACGCCTTCTACGCCCGCCTGGCCACCTACTGCGAACAAACCGGCGGCTACCACACCGTCTGGGAAGAACCCGACGGCGTACCGACGATGTGAGCCGCCGACGCCCGCCGTCAATCAAAAGCCCACGGCGACGTTCTCCCAAGGATCTGGACGACGCCGCCCGGCGCCGCTATCAATCGCTCCATCGACGCCGCGGTTCGGCGCGAACCATTCCCTGGCGACGGCGGGAGCAATTCATGGACGCGAACGACGAGCGGATCGTTCAACTTCTGACCGAAATACGCGACGCCCAGCGGGAAGAAGCGGCCTACCGCCGAAAAGCGGTCGATGAATCGCTGGCGCTGACCCGCCGCGCCGTTCGTCTGCAACGGCTCGGACTTTTCGTCTACATGCTGGTCGTTTTGGCCGCCGCCGTCTTAATCGCCTACCTGGTGTCCATGTTCGCCTCGCGTTTGGGCGGGCCGCCGGAACACCCCCCGCCGGCGTTCGACCCCGACGCTTTGACGATTAAGATCGAAGTGAAAAATGCCATGCCTTTTGAACGTACGGGTGGAACGAGGCCGGGATGGGTTTGATCCACTGCCCCGGTTGCAACATGGTGCTGATGAACGGCGTTCCCACCTGTCCGAAATGCCTCTGCTGCGTCGCGTGCGGCCGGCGTCGCGTGACCAGCAAGCAGGCCCGCGAGCAATCCGCCTGTCTAAAATGTTCCGCGCCGTACTGCGACGGATGCGGCCGATGCCATGTCTGCGGCGAAAAGCGGTATCTTGACGGCGGTCCGTGCGATTGCGGCTACCCGACCGACCTTGAAATCGTGGAGCGGCTCGAGAAATCGCAGGGTCTGGCAACCGTCAACGCGCAAGGGTGTCCATCGTTTCTGCTCGCGTTCACTCTGCCGGGATTTCTGTGGCACATTGGTCGCTGCTGGATCGTCGGTTGACACTGTTTCGTCAGACGGATCGGTTCGAGTTCTGAATCGCCGGCAAGACGATACTGCATCCGGCCAAGGGCCGCGCGGCCCGATTTCGCGGAGGCGCCGATGACCGTCGACTGGACCTGGTACATGCTCGTTCTCATCATCGCCAATCTGGTGATGATTTTGGAGGACCGGCGTCGCCGCGCCGACGAAATCGGCCCGCCGAAACTGAAAGTCAGGAATTGGCGGCGACGTTTGTGGATCGCGGCGGCTTTGGTCGTCGGTTCGCCGATGGGCTTCTTAGTGCTCGAAATGTCGGTTCCGATGGGAAGCGGTTCGCCGGCCGAGGCCGCGCGCCTCCGCGTAAAACTCGAACCGGTGACGGACCCGGATTCCGGCCTCGGAATAGACCGGGAGTATGTGACGAAACGATTCCCTAACGGCGAATGGATCGCGGCGATCTGCCGTCGCAGCCACGATTGGATGTCGTATTTCAAAGGCGGCGGCACGGTGGTCTTGAAAGACAGCCGCGGCCGAATCCGCGCCTTCTTCGGCCACTGCTGCGGCGGCGAGGGCGGCTTGGGCATGACCTTCAGCCGCTCAAATTCACTGGACGAATTCGACGCCCTCATGCCGCCGACGACATTTCACGAATACGAATGGCCGTAGCGCCTTCAACGGAGCCTACGTCGGTACGGCGGCTCTTCGATAGCCGGCACGTTTACGTGGCGCGTCCGACGGCTTCGATACCGCGGATGGCGGCCGAGCGGACGCGGCGCCTGAAGGCGGCGGCTATCTAAGACGTCCTTGCCGACGCCTCCGGCTCTTATCCGACATCCTTCCCCCGTGAACCCGCCGCGTAGGTTCGTCGTCTCGGACGGGCGGGAGCGGTTCCCGTAGAACTATCCTCGACCAGAACCGAACAGGGCGGCGTGTCGGCCGGCGGACGAAGCGCCGCGCGGTCCGCCGCCGCTCCGCGGACCAGCGAAGGAACCGAGCAGGATGCATGTGTCGAGTTACGCGGCGGCGGTGACACCGTCGGCCACGTTGGCGGCGGGAGCGAAGGCCCGCGAGTTGAAGGCGGCCGGCGTCGATGTTTTGGACTTCAGCCTCGGCGAACCCGACTTCCCCACGCCGCCGCACATCTGCGAAGCGGCCGTCCAGGCGATGAAGGCCGGCCACACCCGCTACACCCCCGCCGCCGGCGTGCCCGCCCTGCGTCAAGCCGTCGCCGACTACCACCGTAAACAGCACGGCCTCGATTACAAACCGAACCAAGTCGTCGTCTCGAACGGCTGCAAGCACGCGATCTACACCGCCCTGTGCGCCATCTTAGAGCCGGGCGACGAAGTCGTCTTCGGCGCCCCCTTCTGGGTCAGCTACGTCGACATGGTGAAGATGGCCGGCGGCGTTCCCAAAGCGATCGCCACCCCCGCCGCCGGCGGCTTCAAACTGACGCCCGACCTGCTGCGGGCGGCCTGCACCCCCCGCACCAAGCTGCTGATGCTGAACTCGCCGTCAAACCCCACCGGCACGACCTACACGCCGGCGGAACTCGCCGCCTTGGCCAAAATCGTCGTCGAGAAGGATTTGCTCGTCCTGTCGGACGAAATCTACGAACGGCTGATCTACGGCGACGTCGCCTTCCAAGCGTTCGCGAGTCTGGGACCGGAACTGTACGCCCGCACTCTGACGGTGAACGGCGTCAGTAAAACCTACGCGATGACCGGCTGGCGCATCGGCTGGACCTGCGGGCCGGCCGATGTGATCGCGGCGATGGACGGCATTCAGAGTCAGCAGTCGGGCAACCCTTGCAGCGTCAGTCAATACGCGGCCATTGCGGCGCTCAACGGCGACCAAGGGTGCGTCGAGGAAATGAAGATGGAGTTCGCGCGCCGCTGCAGCTACGTCTGCGACCGCCTGCCGACCCTTCCCGGCGTTGTTCTTCCTAAACCGACAGGCGCCTTTTACGCCTTCTTCGACGTGTCGCGGCACTTCGGCAAGACCTTCGGCGGCATGAAGGTGGAGAACTCGACGCAGTTCTGCCTGGGGGCGTTGGCGCAGGCGCACGTGAACCTGGTGCCGGGGTCGGCGTTCGGCCAGGAAGGGTTCGTGCGGATGTCGTTCGCCACCGGAATGCCGGTGATCGAGAAGGGTCTCGACGCGCTGGAAGCGTGGCTGAAGGCGGCGTCGTGAGCGGCGCGGCGAACGGCGGCGGGCGACCGACGGCGCAACGGGTGACCGACGGCTTGAAGGCGGTCGCCAAGACGATCGTCTACAAGAAGAAGGCGGTCGACGACCAGCCATACCGGCTGCTGCGGCCGGAAAGGATCATCGAAACACAGGAGATGCTGTTCCAGCGGATCGAGGCCCGCTTCCCCGGTTCGGGATTGGCGAAGCTGGCGGGCGAGGTGCTGGGCGTCGCCCAGCGTGCGATGGTGCGGGCCGAGCAGATCAATCGGCCGAACCTGCTGCTGCGGTTGGGAATCGTGCTGGTGGTGGCCGTCGCCGTCGGCTACGGTTGCCTGGCGGCCACCACGCTGAAGCTGCGCGGCGCCGAACTGCGCGACGTCGGCGCTTTGATGCAGTTCGCCGATTCATCGCTCGGCACGCTGGTCTTCCTGGGGGCCGCCCTCTTCTTCCTGTTTTCGCTCGAACAGAGGTGGAAGCGCGAGGCGGCGCTCGCCGCGCTGCACGAGCTGCGGGCGCTGGCGCACGTGGTCGACATGCACCAGATGACGAAAGACCCCGAACGCCTGTTCGCCCGCGGCCCTCAGATCTTCATCGACAAAACTCCGACCGCGCGCACGCCGTTCGAGTTAAACCGGTATCTGAGCTACTGCAACGAAATCCTGGCGATCTTGAGTAAGATCGCCGCGTTGTACGTGCAGAAATTCCCCGACGCGCCCACCGTCTCGGCGGTCGACCAGGTGGAAGACCTTTGTTCGGGGCTGTCGAACCGGATCTGTCAGAAGATCTTAGTCTTGGAACACCTGATCGAAGAGAAACTGGAACCGGCCGCTCCGCTGCCGTTGGAGCCGACCGAATCCGACGCCTGACGCATCAAGACGTCGGCACGTAGTTGTTGAGAAGCTCGGCGTAGTCTTCGCGGACCGGACTGAAGACGTCGAGCACCACGCACGGGCCGCCGACGGCCGCCGCCTTGTGCGGCGTGTTCGGCGGAATGAGGAACATCGCCCCCGGTTCGCATACCCGCACTTCGTCGCCGATGGTCAATTCCAATCGGCCCGACAGCAGCATCCCGCCCTGCTCGTGCGGGTGCTTGTGCAAAGGCACCACCGCGCCTTCGTCCATTTCGAGGTACGACAGCATCAGCTTCTCGCCGAACGGCGTTCGCAGCCGACAGCCGGGCAGCAGTTCGAACCGGGGCACGGCGTTCAGGTCGATGAACGGCATCGGCGACCTCGCAGGCGGGGAGTGTTCTTCAAAAATGGGCCGGCGACGCGACGGCCGTCGTCATTCTATGCAACGCCGCGGTGCCGACCGCGATCCGGGCTTGACTAGCCGACCTGGTAAAAACGGTAGACTAGCGGGCGGCGGCTCGATTTTCGCGGCGCGATTCTCAAGAACGCCCGAAGATTTGGTCGGCGGGGGCGGAGTCGGCGCGGCGGGCGGTCGACGATTCCAATAGAACGCTATAGTCTCCGGACTCCGTTCGGGACTGATTTGGCCGTCGAAGCGGGGAAAACGAACCGGCGGCGGGGGATTCGCGTCGACCGCCCTTGCATCGGCGACCGGATTCCGCCACAGTATGCTTTGCGATGGAAGTTCGGCACGGGCCGTCCACCGCCCATGGGAGTTCGACGGCGTGACTTCACCATCCAATCCGCCCGGATTCGTCTGCAGCATCAACGTGGGAGCCGGCAACATGATGCCGTCCGCCGCCGCCGCCCCGCCAGCGCCCACCGCCGCGGGGCCCGCTGACGAACTCGTCCAGCAACTGCGCGAGCTGGCGTCTTTGAACCGTGAAATGATCCACCTGCAGCGTGAACACCTCGAACTGGCCCGTCGGGCCGAGGAACGGTTCGTCCGGCAGCACCAGATGCAACAGGACGAGTTCCAGCGTTGGGTGTCGGAGCAGCCGCAACTGGCCGGCCGCTGCAAGCAGGCGCAGGAGACCATCCGCACGCTGCTGGGGAACGCGCTGGCCGAGCTGGTGCAGTTCGTCGAACAGCACGACGAAACGCTGTTGGAATCGGACTTCGTACGCACCGACCTCGTCGACCGTTTCGGCGCGATGCTGAACCACGTCTCGGCGATGTACGGCGTCTTAAAGCGCCTGGCCGCCGCCGACCAAACACAACCGGAAAACCCGTCAGAAGCGCAATTCTGAACGCCCGCCCATCTCGGCCTCTCTGAAATCAAAAATAAAACCTCTCCACGATTCTCGGAATTTTCTTGACAAGGGGGGGCAACGCTGTTACCTTGGTAAGGGTATGGACTCAACGACCTCTTCTGGAAAACTCCAGAGCACTTCGGTCGGAGCCATCGCAAATGAAGAGACGCCGCGGCTTCACGCTCATCGAAGTGATCATCGTCATCGGCTTGATCGGACTGCTCCTGGCGTTGATCCTCCCCGCAGTGTCCATGGCGCGGGAAGCGGCCAATCGGGCGTCCTGCGCCAGCAACCTGAAACAGTTCGGCGTGGCGATCAACAGTTACGTCGCCGTCCACGGCTTCTATCCAACACCGCATATGGCCAGCAGCTTCTCCCATGGAAGTTTTTCGAGTGGAAACAACTGTTCGGCCCACGCGTTTCTGCTTCCACATCTTGGCTATGCGGACGTCTTCGACGCCGTAAACTTTGATTTTGCGGTGGTTGAAGAACCGTCGCACGCACTTGCCTTGAACGCGACGGCCCGAAACTTCCGCATCGGGCTGTTTCTTTGTCCGAGCGATTCTCATCCCTGGGCGCTGAACAACTATCGAACCAACGGACAGCATATGGCTCCTTGGAACTTTCCGTTCCATCATTTTCAGCCATTGCGTCCAGCCGAAGTGACGCGAGGGGTTTCCAACACGGGATTTGTCAGCGAGCGCGTAGCCGGTTCGTTCGATCATCAACATCCCGAACCTAAAATCGATTTACTGCAGGTGCTCGAAGCAACGGAAACGCCCGGAGAGCCAGATGTGAACTACCACCGCATACGGTGCCAGACTGCGGTGAAAACCATCTGGCAGACCGAGATCGGTAGGTACTGGTACTTCTCCGGACTACAACACACCGAATACGGCCATCACGCGCCGCCTAACGCGAGTCCGCCGACCTGTCTTTCCCACGCTAACGCGGGTCTTGTGGGAGCGATGTCACGTCATCCGGGTATAGTGAACTTGTTGTACGGCGACGGGCGCGTCGCCGCAGAGTCAAACTCGATCGATCCACAACTCTGGACGAGGATCGGCGAAGCCTTCGATTGACGCCTTTTTGTAGTTGAAAGGAAGATCGAGCTTGCTTCGCTGAATGCATCTGACGTCATCTCCGGCCGGCGTACATACCACATCGGCTTGGATGTAAGTCGTTCCGCGATCGGCAAAATGCCGTATCCACCAGCAACTGCCGCTGACTTACATTGATGCCGACGCAATCGATCGTACGGCCGACATCGTTCAATCATATCCATTTCACAAGGATTTTCAGATGAAGCTTACTACGTTCTGCCCGACTTGCTGCGTCGCCGGTATCATGCTTGTCAACTCCGGGATGGCGTTGGCTGTTGTTTGCAATACGGTCATTCATGTTCCCGGAGCCTGTGAAGTCCAGGATCCCAATCCATGCGGAGAGGATCAAGGATGCACCAAAACAACTGGCACGTGCGGCGTGCCTCCAGTCAAGCAGAACATCCAGGCGAAGAAAACTAGGATTCTTCAAGTGCCTTGGAGGCGTTGCGTAGGCAAGGAAGAGGGCGCCAAAACCAAGTGCACCAACGAGACTCCGTTGACTTGCGACGAATCCTCCTACTACCACGATAGCACCTGCCTGTCGGCGACCGTGTGCGCCGTGATTTCTGGCGAACAGAAATGTTTTTGCGAACAGGAAGACTTCTAAGTAGTGTCACACATCTACTGACCCAATGATGGGTCCAGCATGCTGGAACTATTCCGAACTTTCCCGAGACTGATTTCGCCGCTTCAGGCAGAGTATTCGAGACTGCTCGTGTGGCCGGTCGTCGCGAGACTTGAGACGCCCGACATGCCACGTTTCGCTACGTACTGATTTGCTGGCATGAACGTGCTTGCGGAGTTTTGATCGTCGCCATCCCTCTAGTGGACTTCTCGAATGTTGCTTCCAATTCAAGTTGTATTGACGTCGATCATGTCGGCCTCGCAGCCTCACCCGCTCGATGTTTTTCAATCGAACATGAACAGCGCATCAATGTCGCTGAAGTACGTCTTGGGAACCGGAGCGACCGAGTTCGAGCAAATCGACTCATTCCGCCGTTGCGAGGATTGCCGCGGCTTGATTAAATTGATTCCTATCCAATTTCATTCGGGCACTTGGGGTATCGATGGCGGCATCGTCCAGATGTCGATCCGCGAAGTCGACGTCAAGAATCCTCCCATTGAGCTTGTCGGAGCGATTCTACTCGACAAAGGAATGAGCTATCATAGGTCAATGGATGCATTTCTCGATATCGGCCGCTCCATCGCGATCATCAAGGAGCCAACGACGTCGAGTTTGCAGGTTCAGCAGGGTGACAATGCGGATTACTGGTGTGGAATTGGACCGACTTGGGTTTGGGAACGCTCATTTCTCAATCTTTTGCAACACCCGGCATTCAAAGGCGTTACATCGACGACGACGCACGGCGAATTCGATGGTTTCGCCGTCGAATGGAACACACTCATGGCATCGGAAGCCCGTCTAGACATAGCCTACGACATGAGCATCGGCGGTCTGCCTCGGTTCATTCGCCGTGTGACGTTTGAGGCGGAGCAGACGCCGATAGTCTGCGAGTGGTATCTAACGCGGGTTCATTCGTCACCGAACGGTTCATTCATTCCTCTGCAGTCTCTCGGCCTGCAGTGGTCGTCCCCAATGAAAATCGACTCTTTGGAAGGGATGCCACGCGGGAAATTTCCTCACGAGGGAAAAGTTGTCGGCGTCTTCATTTTCAACGGGTACGAGGTTTCTGAAACTCCACCTTCTCTAAAGATTGGATCGAGCAAAGGGTTCAGCTTCATAAACGCCGGCGGCAGGTCTCAAGATTTTTCAAGCTTTCCGAAAGAACTGTCCGCCAACGATCTTTTTAAGACAACTGATCGAATGCTACGACTTCCCGCGGTAGTGAGTACGAATCCTCCCGAATTGTCCTTGGCGGAGATGAATAAGTTCGCTCCTTCTCCCGGCCCCTCGTGGATGCTGTACGCCGCCGTAACTTTGACACTCGCCGGCATGGCCGCTATCGTCTACGCTTTCTTTCGTCGCCGCAACAGGCTGGTCGTGTTGGTCATCGCCACATGTGGCGTTCAAGGATGCGGAGCGGGCGAGTCAAAGATTAATTTATCGGCGGATTTTTCCGCCTCAAGCTACCTTGTGGACACTTGGACCGACAAAGCCACCGCTGAACTCGTCGTTTCCAATCCTGGAGGCGTCGACGTAGTGTTGACGGGAGCCGGCGTCAGATGCGGCTGCGTTAAGATCAAGGCCGAACAGTTTCCCATGACGATTCCCGCCCGTTCCGCGGCCCGTTTGTCCGTGCCCGTCGCGGCGAGGATTGACGGCGCGGCGCAGGCGGTGGCGCTCAACCTGCAAACCAACTTCGGCGAACTGGCCGTCCAGCCCATCGTTCGAGTTCTGCCAAAGTGGTCCATCACTCCGGACAGCCTGCATTTGGGAAGAAAACCGAGCGGCCACCGTTTCGTCACTTCCGTTCGGACGCTCGAAATCATCCCGTCTAACCAGGAATTCGAGGCCGTCACGCTTGTTGCGGATTCGATCGTGGAATGCAAACGAGACACCGTGAGAATCGGCGTCGGCCCGACGCGCGATTTTCGTTTTCGTGAAACGGATTACCAAATCTTGATAAAGCCGGACGCTTCCGGTTACGGCACCGCCGACGTGCGATTGTCCAGGGATCGCGATAGCGAAAAGCTTTGCCACGCTCACATGCAGTGGGATCTCACCAGCGGCGTCACCGCCGTGCCGTCGAAGGTCTACTTGGCCGACAAACCGGTGAAGGTGCGAATCCTCGCCGACGGCGACGTGGAGATCACCGACGTCACCTCGTCGTCAAACCTGGTTTGCGCGACGAAGACGGAGGGAAGAATACTGACAGTCGCCGTTAATCCGGAGGCTCCGGAGGATTTCCAGACGGAAATCGAAATCAAAACGAGCGGACCCGAGAAATCTTCCCTCAAGATTCCGGTGACGCGATGGAAGCCGACTAAGATCGCGACGACAAACCCGTCGCGTTGACGGAAGAGTGACGGCGAACGGATCGACTTGGTTCCGCGGAAGGTCGACCGGCTCGGGGTCGTCTATTCGACGGTGACGCTTTTCGCTAGGTTGCGGGGTTGGTCGACGTCGCAGCCCCGCAGGACGGCCAGGTGGTACGCCAACAACTGATTCGGGATGTTGGCTAAGAGCGGCGACACCATGTCGTGGGCGGTGGGCACGGTGATGGCGTAGTCGGCCATCTGACGGAACGCCGTGTTTTCCTCGCTGATGACCGCGATGATCCGGCCGCCGCGGGCGCGGATTTCCTGAAGGTTGCTGCCGATCTTATCCAAGATGAACGACTGCGTCGCCGCCACCACCACCGGCATTTCGCGGGTGATGAGCGCGATCGGTCCGTGTTTCAGTTCCGCCGCCGGCATCCCTTCCGCGTGAATGTACGCCACTTCCTTCAGTTTGAGGGCGCCTTCCAACGCGATGGGGAATTCCAACGCCCGACCGACGTACAAGCAGTTTTCCGCTTCGACGAACTGCTCGGCGATTTCGCGGATCTGGTCGTCGCGTTCCAACGTCCGCGCCATCAGTTCCGGCAATTCCTCCAACGCGGCGATCAGCTCCAGGCCCTTTCGCAACGCCATGCCGCGTTTGCGGCCGAAGTGAATGGCGAGCATCAGAAAGACCGCGACCTGGTTGGTGAACGACTTCGTCGCCGCCACGCCGAATTCCGGCCCCGCGTGCAGATACACGCCCCGGCCGCACTCCCGCGCGATCGACGACCCGACGCCGTTGACGATCCCTAAGACCATCGCGCCGCGGCGCCGCGATTCCTTCAGGCCGGCCAGCGTATCGGCCGTTTCGCCCGACTGGCTTACCGCGATGACCAGCGTGCGCGGCTCGATGATGGAGTGACGGTAACGGAACTCGGAAGCGTACTCGACTTCGGTGGGCAGGCCGGCCAGTTCTTCGAGGTATTGTTTGCCGATCAGGGCCGCGTGCCAGCTCGAACCGCAGGCCAGAATCTTAACCCGTTGCGGGTTGCCGCGTTCGCCAAGCCCTTGCAGGCCGGACAGTTGAATCGTGGCGTCGCTGCGCAGCAGTCGGCCGCGCAGGGCGTCGGCGACGGCGTCGGGCTGATCGTAGATTTCCTTCCGCATGTAGTGTTGGAATCGGCCGAGTTCGGTCGACGCCAATTCCAATTGCAACTGCTGCGCGATCTTAGAGGTCGCGGCGCGATGGAAATCGAACGTCGCCACGCTTTCAGACGAAATTTCGGCCCACTCGCCGTCGTCGAGGTAAATGACGTCTTTGGTGTACGCCACCAGCGCGTTGGCGTCGGACGAGATCAGTTTCATGCCGTCGGCGACGCCGATCACCAGCGGGCTGCCCATGCGGACGGCGAACAGGCGGTCGGGCTGCTGCTCGTCGAGGATGGCGAGGCCGAAGGCGCCGCGCAGCTCTAAGAGCGTGCGGGTGAGGGCTTCGTGGAAATCGCCGTCGGTTCGGCCGAGTTCGCGTTCCAAGAGGTGGCCGATGACTTCGGTGTCGGTTTGGCTGCGGAAAACGTAGCCTTCGGCTTCCAACAGCGAGCGAAGTTCGCGGTAGTTTTCAATGATGCCGTTGTGGACGACGGCAAGTCGGCCGCTGGACGAGAAATGCGGATGGGCGTTGACCTGAGTCGGTTCGCCGTGGGTGGCCCAGCGGGTGTGGCCGATGCAGGCCGACGACGCCCCGCGCAGCATTCGCAGGTCTTCTTCGCCGGTGCGGCTGATCTTGCCGATCCGTTTGACGACCGTCAGCGGCTTGTCGCGGCCGAGGGTGGCCACGCCCCAACTGTCGTAGCCGCGGTACTCAAGCCGCCGAAGACCGTCGACGACCAGCTCGGCCGAAGTCCCGGCCGCGCTGACGAACCCGAAGATTCCACACATGGCTGCCTCGCCCTCGGTGTCGCGCTTCGTTTCCGACTTCCGTCGGAAGACCGGCCGGGGCGTCCATTCCCCCGCGCGGCGCGCTGCTTCCTGTTGCAGCCGGCTTGTATCGCGCAAACGCGCCGTTCACACAAGCCCGAACGTTTGAAAAGTTTCCATCTTGCCAGGAAGCCGTGGATTTGCTGAAACAGCGTGGTCGTCGGCGGCGGGCCGCCGGGGGCGGGGGTCCGCGATTACCGGTTCGGCTCGCTGGGAGTGCATGCGTGGGTTTTCTTCATGGAATCGTCGACCTGCTTCGCTGGGTGCTGTCGCTGGCGAAGCCCGAAAACTTGGCACAGATCGTCAACCTGGGCGGTCCCTGGTGGGTCGGCTACGCCATCCTCGCCGCGATCATCTTCAGCGAAACCGGTCTACTCGTCGGCTTTTTCCTGCCGGGCGACTCTCTCCTCTTTTCGGTCGGCTTTCTGGCAAGCCAGGGCCTGTTCAACTTCGTCGGGCTGAACATCGTGCTCATCATCGCCGCCATCGCCGGCGACGCAGTGAATTATACTCTCGGTCGGCAGGCAGGACAGCACGTCTTCGAGAAGGGCCGATTGAAGTTCGTGAAACGGGAACACCTGCTGGCGGCCCACGCCTTCTACGAGAAGCACGGCGGCAAGGCGATCGTACTGGCCCGTTTCGTGCCGGTGATCCGTACGTTCGTGCCGTTCGTCGCCGGCGTGGCGTCGATGAGTTACCGGGAATTCGCCTTCTACAACATCACCGGGGGCGTGTTGTGGGTGGTGTCGATGACCTCGGCCGGCTATCTGCTCGGTCAGATTGAAATCGTCCGCAAGAACTTCGAGATCGTCGTCGTGCTGGTGGTGGTGGTCAGCGTGTTGCCGGTGGCGTTGGAAGCCTGGAAGCAGATGCGGAAAGGCCCGGCCAAGGAAGAATCGGTCGCCGTGCCGGAAGACCCGAACGGCACCGCCGCGTAAGACGTCTTCAACGGGGGGAACTGGAAGTGGTCAAAGAGATCTTGTTAGCCGCC
>JBOFFD010001248.1:0-1585 GCA_051648425.1 Planctomycetia bacterium | reverse complement strand
CTTCCGCAACTTCGAGACCGTCTTTCAGGGCGTCGCGGAACTGAAGAAGCGTCTCAAGACCCCCGTCGAACTGATTCTGACGACGAAGATCGGCTTCGGTCTGAAAGACCACCGCTACGACACCACCCGCGCCGCCTGTTTGTTGGAAGAATTGGAGTTGTGGGGTTCGGTCACGATGCTCGGCACGGTGAAACACGATCAACTGGCGCCGCTGTACCGCGCCGCCGACGCCGTGGTGTGCAGTTCGTACGCCGAGGCGTTCGGCCATCCGATGGTGGAGGCGATGGCGTGCGGTCGACCGGTCGTCGCCAGCAACCTGCCGACGCACCGCGAGATGTGCCGGTCGGCCGCCCTCTATGCCGATCCGTTCAGACCCGAAGAATTCGCCGACCGTCTGGAACAGATTCTGACCGACGCCCCGCTGGCCGCCCGCCTCGGCGACGCCGGCCGGAAGAGGGCGACGGAATTCAGTTGGAACAACCACTTTGAAACGCTGGTGGCGACCCTTGAAGAAGCGGCCGCCGGCGCCACCCCCGTGCGACGGAGCGCCTGATGTCCTCGACCGCCGTGAAATCGTTGCTCGCCGATACACCGTCCACTTCCGTTGAAAATCAGTCCACGGGCGACGCTAAGATCGGTCGGCTGCCGATCTCCGTGGTCGTGCCGGTCTTGAACGAGGAAAAGAATCTGGCGGCCTGCTTGGAAAGCGTCGCGTTCGCCGACGAAATCTTCGTGGTCGATTCACAAAGCCGCGACGCCACGGCCGAAGTCGCCCGCCGCTACGACGCCGACGTCGTGCAGTTCGACTACACCCCCGGCGGCCCGCGTAAGAAAAACTGGTCGCTCGACCATTTGCCGTTCCGCAACGAATGGGTGCTGCTGATCGACGCCGACGAGCGCGTAACCCCCGAACTGGCCGGCGAAATGAAAGCCCTTTTCGACCGCGGCCCCGACCGAATCGGCTACTATCTCAACCGCCAACATTTCTTCTTAGGCCGATGGCTGAAGCACGGCGGCAACTACCCCAGTTGGAACTTGCGGCTTCTGAAACGCAACGCGGGTCGCTACGAACGGCTGGGCACCGAGGATCTTTCGTCCGCCGGCGACGTGGAAGTCCACGAACACATTCTGCTCGACGGGCCGGCCGGCTACCTCGCCGCGCCCATGTTGCACGAAGACTACAAGGATCTGAACCACTTCATCGACCGTCACAACCGCTACTCGGCGTGGGACGCCCGCATGCGGCGCGTGCTGGCCGACGGCGGCCGGGTCGATTCGATCCCCGGCCGACTCTTCGGCTCGCCGGTCGAACGCAAACGCTTTTTGAAGTCGCTGTGGGTGAAGCTCCCGCTCCGACCGCTGCTGCGCTTCCTGTACATGTACTTCGTCCGCCTGGGTTTTCTCGACGGCCGCGCCGGCTTCATTTATTCGGTCTTCAAGGGAATTCAGGAATTTCACATCGACTGCAAGATGTACGAAAACGATCTGAAGTCCCGCAAGCCGGCATGACCGACTTCCGCATTGTGGTGCGGGCGTCTCGCCTGCACGAACCCTCGTAACGCCTACGGCGCGCCAGTTCGTGCAG